>NZ_JBVPVA010000661.1:0-8718 GCF_055612215.1 Actinomycetospora sp.
GCACACCATGTCCGAGCTCAAGGTCCTCATCGCCGGCAGCGGTCTGGGCGGGCTGACCCTCGCCCAGTCGCTGCGCGGCCACGACATCGACGTCGCGCTGTTCGAACGCGACGCCAGCCCCTGGGACCGTCCCCAGGGCTACCGGCTCCACCTCGACGCCGACGCCCGCAACGCCGCCCGCGAGGTCATGACCGACGACCTGTGGGCCGTGTTCGGAGCCACCTCGCACGTCACCGAGACCTACACGACCGTCCTCGGGACCGACCTGTCGGTGATCAAGCGGATCCCGACCGACGACGAGCTCGACGACCGCGTCTGGCCCGGCCACGACCACGTCTCCGGCCACGCCAACGTCGACCGCGCCACGCTGCGCCAGATCCTGCTCTCCGGCCTCGACGACACGATCCACTACGGCAAGACCCTCGAGCGTTACGAAGACACCGGCGACGGCGTGGTCGCTCACTTCAGCGACGGCACCACCGAGCGCGGCGACGTCCTTGTCGGCGCGGACGGCATCCGCTCGCCGGTGCGGCGCCAGCGGGCCCCCGGCTGTGACACCGCCGACGCTGGCATCACCGCCATCTACGGCCGGATTCCGATGCCGGCCGCGACCGCTGTCACGCCGCCCGAGGTCATCAGCGACGTCTTCACCATTGCCTCCGACCAGCGCAAGGTCTTCCTCGGCCTCGGCGCCGTGAAGTTCCCCGTCCGGCCCGCCGAAGCAGCCGCCAGGTACGCCCCCGAGACGGCGCTAAGGCACCAGGACGACTACGTCGTCGCGATCGTCGGTGGCCGCCACGAGTACTTTCCCGCGCTCATCGCGGGCGAGCACCGCACTCCCGACCAACTGCAGCAGATCGCGGTCGAGACCCTCAGCGACTGGCCCCCAACCGCCACCGACGTCATCCGCGCTGGCGACCCGGCCTCGTTCTTCCCCGTCGAGATGTACACCAGCGTGCCCTGCACTCTCGACACCCCGACCCGTGTGACCCTGCTCGGCGACGCCATACACGCCATGACCCCCACCCTCGGCCGCGGCGCCAACGTCGCGATGCGCGACGGGGCACTGCTCGGCCGATCACTCAAGGCCGTGGTCCGCGGCCGGACCGACCTGCAGGCCGCCCTCACCGCCTACGAGCAGGAGATGCTGCGCTACGGCTTCGAGGTGGTCAGAGCCGCAGCGACGATGGGGCAGCAGCGCATGGCCCAGAACCCGTTGCCCGCCTGACGTCGCGCGAGCGGCGTCCAGACCAGCACGACGGCGAGGTCCCGCTCGGTCGAGCGCGTGCGCGACCCCTCCCAGCGACAGCGCAATCGCTGCCGCTCAGCAGTGGATGCTCGCCCACCTCGCCGAGCCCGTGACCGTCGACCAGATGGCGAGGTGGGCCGCGATGTCCCGCCGCAGCTTCCACTGGCACTTCCCACGGCTCGATCGTGCGGCGCCCGCTCGGTCTGTTCCGTCTGTCGTCGACCTCGGCGATCCCGGTCGATGCCAGGGATCGCGCCGCGCCCCGCGGACCGAGCTCGACGCGCTCGTCGACGCCGGCGCTGGCCCTCAGCGCTCACTGGAGGTGTCGGATCGACGCCGGCGTTTCGACCGGGCCGACGATGCGGGAAGACCCTCGGCCGTCGCCGCGTAGAACAGCGGGGTCAGGACCACGACCCCCAGGGCGGCCCGCGGGAACGCCAGCCCGACGAGGACCGGGATGGCCGGGGCACCGATCCCCCACAGGGCGCGGACCCGCTCCTCGTGGAAGAAGCCCGTGGGAACGTCGTCCTGGACCAGCTCCACGTGGCGGTGCAGGTAGGTGAAGGTGACCAGCCAGGCGGCGCCCATCGCGGAGGCGACGATCGCGTAGAGCACCAGGGCGCTCTCCTGGTCTCCGGCCGTGCCCTCGCCCATCGCGTCTCGTGCGTCACGCAGGTCGGGCTTCCTGCGGACCCGGTGGAGACGTCCGGTGGGCTCCTACGAGGCAGGTGAACGGTCGACGGCGGGGTAGCGTCGAGAAGATGGCCAAGAAGACCAAGGGTGAGTCCACGGCGATCGTGCAGCCCGGCGACGGCGCGGAGCCGCCGCCCACCACCCCCGCAGCTCCGGTGGGTGCTGCGGTCGAGGTTGTTCGCCCGGTGGGGCCGTCCGTGTCCGACTCGCGCCTCGCGTCGTCGGGGTGGGTCGAGCCGGTCGGCGAGACCGTCGCGGTGACGGTGCGCACGTTGCGCGACCTGCTGCCCTCGCGGCTGCCGGTGTTCCTGGGCACCACCGCGCTGCTGGTGGCCGGTGTGATTGACGCGCCCGTGGCTCTGGGTGCAGGGCTGGCGTTCGAGGCCTTCCGCCGGTGGGAGCCGGCGACGCCGCGCTGACCGGACGTCAGCATTCGGCGTGCAACAGACCGCGTTGGCGCCCGAGACCGTCCGGGCGATCATCCCTGCCGCGGAGCAGGCACTGATCTCGTTGCACGCCCGGGTGCGTGCGTCGCAGGACCGCGGCGGCCTGGGTGGACGCACGTCAGCGACGCGTCTTGGCAGTCCACGCCGCGTGCGAGGGGCTGGCCGCCCTAGAGCTCCGCGGAACTCTCGACAGCGGGCATGCGGCCCGTCAGTGGGACGACGCGCTGCGCGCCCTGGTCACCGGATGGTCGGCCACTCCGACGCGTTGAGCAGGTGCCCGATGTCGACCTACGCACCTTGCAGTCTCCGTCCGCTCGAACTTCCGTCGGTCCTGCATCGCTCTGCTCGCTGGAATCTGCAGAACTGTGCTTCTCAGGAGTCCGTACCTGAGACCCCGTCTACCGGCAATAGCTCGCGTTAGTCGACGAGCAGGTGCCGTACAGGGCGTCCTTTCCGAAGCCGCTCCAAGCCCTCTCATCGCGGTCTTCGCAAGCGCTCGTCGTCGGACGGCGGCTCCGGCGGCGGAGTGCATGGATCGTCCTCTGCCCGGCTGGCACCTTGCCTGCGAACGTGACCGACGCCGACTGGCGGTCGACCCGCGGGTTGTCCGGACACGAGACGCACGTCTCCTGGGCGACCCCGAATTCGCCGCGATGGGCGTCCTGTAGTCGACCGGCACCCCGCTCGGTAGATAAACCCTGAAGGCCCAATCCGCTCGGCCGGCCACCGTTCCGCCTTTGTGCTCCGATCGCACCCGGATATTGCTCCGACTCGGCCCCAGGGTCGCGCGGAGTTCATGGCCACAATCGAATTGAGCCCGAGCGGTTCATGGATGGATACTGATCGTTTAGCGGTGTGAGCGGAGCACCGTCTGGGAATAGTACTCGAACCACACGGACACCGGAGATCGCGAGGGAAGGACATGCCACCAACGGACAAACAAGAGCGCTCTCACGGTAGATCGCGGCTCGGCCTGGTCACCTCGATTGCCGCGCTCGGCGGTTTCCTCTTCGGATACGACACCGGGGTCATAAGCGACGCGCTGCTCTACATCGGGCCCGCCTTCGGGCTAGGAGACACGGGCAAGCAGGTGGTCGTCGCCGCGCTTCTGCTCGGGGCCCTGGTAGGAGCATTGGTCGGGGGCCGGCTGGCCGACGGCTTGGGCCGCAAGCGCACCCTCGTCGGCGCCGCAGTGATCTTCGCCTTGGGGGCCTTGCTGGCCGGGCTCAGCCCCACCGTCGGGGTGCTCGTGGCGGCCCGGGTCCTGCTCGGGCTGGCCATCGGCGCCTCGAGCTCCTGTGTGCCGCTCTACCTCGCGGAGATCGCTCCGCCGGAGTCGCGTGGTCGGCTGGTCTCGCTCAACCAGCTCTTGATCACCGTAGGCATCCTGGTGTCCTACGGGGTGGGGGCCGCCCTCGCTCCGGCGCAGGCCTGGAGGTGGATGTTAGCGCTGGCCGCCGTGCCCTCGCTGATCATGCTTGCCGGACTGATCGTCATGCCGGAGAGTCCGAGGTGGCTGCTCCTGCGGCGCCGTGAGGACCAGGCCCGCCAGGTGCTGGCGTCAGTGCAAGGTCGTCGCGCGGACGACCGCGCGGTGGCAGATCAGGTCCAAGAGCTCGCGGATCTGCAGGCCCAGGAGGAGGGCGCGTCCTACCGCGACCTGATCAGCCCCCGGTTGCGTCCGGCGCTGCGGATCGGTATCGGCATCACGGCGATCAACCAGCTCGTGGGCGTGAACGCGATCATCTACTACGCCCCGACATTGCTGAAGAACGTCGGGTTCACCGACACCGGCGCCACGATCGTGACGGTCGTCATCGGCGCGGTCAACGTGGCGGTCACGCTGATCGCCCTCGCGCTGATCGACCGACTCGGGCGGCGACCGCTGATGCTCGGTGGCGTGTTGATCGTCGATCTCGCGTTGCTGTTCCTCGGCGCGCTGTATCTGCTGCCGAGCCAAACTGGCATCGTCACGATCCTGCTGATCATCGGCCTGTGCGTCTACATCGCCGCGTTCGCCGGGAGCCTCGGCATCGGGATCTGGCTGCTCAACAGCGAGGTCTACCCGACAGCCGTCCGGGGGAAAGGGTCAAGCCTCGGGGTGTTCACCCACTGGGGCCTGGACTTCGTGATCTCGCTGACGGTGCTCACCCTCGTCGACGCGATCACCCCGACCGGCCTGTTCTGGGTCTACGGCGCGCTGGGAATCGCCGGGTTGCTCTTCCTCTGGCGCTACCTCCCCGAAACAAAGGGCCGCACACTCGAGGAGATCAACGCCGAGCTGCGCGGTGTGGGACGCCGTGCAACCCGACCAGCCCAGCCCAGCCCATGAGCTCGAGCGGCGACCGGCCGAGATCGAGCGGCTTGGAGCCGACCCCGGTGCCGTCCTCGAGCACGAGATGCGGCCGGCGCGCCCCGTCGCCGGGAAGTCGTTCCGCTCCGGCGAGCGGCCTCGTGCCGGTCGCGCGTGAAGAACGAGCAGACGTGCTCGCCGCGGGTTTCGACGGTGTTGGCCCAGCCGGCGAGCTGACGGCGTGCTCCCATGCCTTCGGAGACTGCCCCACAGCGCGCGCATCCGATCCCTACTCGCTCGAAAGGTCGTTGACAGTGCACGGGCAACCAGACCCCAACGCGGCCTGATGAACGAGACGCCGCCACCCACGCCATGGGCGTCCATCCTGTTGCTGGCTCTCGGCCTAGCGCTGTTCTATGCCGCTGGTGCCATCGACACCGGTCCGGCCACCAAACTCCGCCGACCAATGACCGGGGTGTTGATCGCATTGAGTGGTGCCGCGCTGCTCGGCTCCGTCGTCGCCGGTGTCCTCGCCTAGAGCCCAACGCCCGCTCGGTACCGGTGCCTCTGTCGAGCATGTCGACGCGCTGTGGCCGAGGACGTCGTTCAGGAGGCGTACACCGCGCTACACCGGCCCTGGGCGAGGCTGCATGACGAGAAGGCGGCGCTGGGCTACCTGCGCACGGCGGTGGTTAATGGCTCGCGCTCAGTGCTGCGACGGCGGCGCACCGCGCGGAGGTACACCCGCCGCACACGGCGCCCGCATGTTCAGCTGAGTCGTTGGCGATGCTCTCCGCTGAGCACCAGGCAGTGGTCTCGGCGCTGGGCCGGCTCCCGCGGCGGCAGCGAGAGACCCTGGTCCTGCGCTACCACGGTGGCCTCTCGGGGTCGAGATCGCCAGCGCCCTCGGGGTCAGGCTCGGCACGGTGAAGTGCACGGCCAGCCACTCTCGGCGCTCAAGAGTTGGGCCAGTGGCCGACGCAGTTGAGGCCAGCACCCCTGGGGGCGCCCGCCCATCTGTGGTTAGTGGCATGGGGACGTCGCTCCCCGTGGCAGTCGTTGTACGGCCCGCTCCACTCCTCGGCTGGGCACGAGGGGTACGCGCCGATCAGGGCCCCGAAGCCAGGCCTCCGTAGCGTCCCCGTGGGGTCGTTTCACGACCGCAATCGAGGTGTCATTGATGGCGCACCGGCCCGCTCACTGTGGGCGTCGCGTTTCCACGCGCCGGTCTGACCGTTGTCTTGTGGAGAGCGCAGTCGGGCAGTCCCCGTGGCGAGGGGGTCGAGATGGGGCATCACCGAAAGGCTCGGGCCGGCCGGCCTGCGGCGTCTACGCGACGGCGTCCAGGCGAGCAAGACCGGCCGCCGGAGTCCGCTCTAACTGCAGGCACCTCCTCGGTGGGGGAGCGCCGACGAGCAGGAGGCCGGCTCAGCGACCGGGCCCTCGAGGACCTCGTGGACGCCGCCCGCCTCGCCCGTCGGACCGGGTGGCCATTCGGGGTCGAGTTGTTGGCCTCGGCCGACACCCACCGCGTACCAACGTCACCGCCCGCGGACGGTCTGCCCCGCCGCTACGCCACCTATCAACCGACTGAGCCTTTCAGCGCGCTTTAAGGTTCCCCCGATAGGCGGAGACCGACGATTGTGGCCGGGTGCCCGTGAAGGGAGTCTCGCTGGCGGCGCCGAAGAAGGACTCCGATGAGCTGCGGGAGCGCGCGGTGCGCCAGTACCGCTCGTCGACCCCGCCCGACGTTCCGCCAGGTCGGCGAGCGGCTTGGCGTGCATCGCGAGGCGCTGCGCAACCGGGTGCGCCAGGCCGAGGCTGACGCTGGTGAGCGTGAGGACCGCCCGACCAGCGCCGAGAGTTCCGCGCTCGGCGGGTGGTCGCCGCGGCCACGGGCTTGAGCCTCGGCGCGGGGGTGGCTCGAGGGGGGAGTGGCAGTCGTCCACGCGGCGTCAGCCGGCGAGACCGTAGTGGTATTCACCGGTCCGCGCACCGACGGGCGGGCGCAGCCCGGGCTGCAGCGGAGCCTGGGTCTGAGGCGACACCGTCGTGCGGCGGGGTCAGCGACGTGCCGCTGGTGGTACCTGCCAGGTGCCACTGGCGGTACCCGCCAGGTGCCACTGGCGGTACCCGCTGCGTCTACGCATCATCCACGTCGGCGGCGAGTACGAGGTGTTCTGCGACGACTGATACCGGCTGGTCCGGGCGCGAGTAGTTCTCGTCGGCACCGTCCTCGGGAGTCGAGGCAGCCAGAACCGGTTACGACGGTGGTGGTGTCTCCGCCACATTCGTCGCGGCAACTGCCTCCCAACCATCGGCACCGCGTCGAGTCACGAAGACCAACACCGTGGCACCATCTGGCAGGCCTTTCTCCGGCGCGCCGGGACGCCTGCTTCGCAGGCTATGACCATGAACGATCACGACGTCGTCGGTGACCCTCAACTCTTCCAAGAGGTCGAAGGTGATGCGCCGCCCGCGCAGCGGCCCATCGAAAGCCCAACGGTGTCCGGCGACGATGCCCGCTCGCTGCCGCATCCGCATGCCGAGGATGTTGGTGAACTCGGCGTCCTCGCTGAAGATCGCACCCACCGCCTCGGCATCACCAGCGTTCAACGCTTCTGCGAAGGCGAGGGCGACGTCTCGGGGCTCCTTTAACCCAGCCACCGCCAACTTCTCCTAGTCATGAGCGCGGGATCCTGCTCGTGTGGAGGCTACTTGGCGTGTCCAGGTCCGGCTCGGCGTGTTGATCTTCGAGTTCGCCGTGGTCGGAGGGCAGCCCGAGCACCTCGCGGTGCCTGTCGCGAGGCGGTCAGCACGTGGACGTCGATCACCCGAGCCGGCTGCGCGGACCTTGCGCACATGCGCGTCGGCGGCGAGGAAGTCGCAGTCATTGCTTGCCCCGCGCCTGAGGGGCGTGAGCGTCGGCACGGACGCACCTGCGTCTTGGCCGCGTCGCGCAGCTCGGCGTGGCGCCAGATTGCGCGGCTGCGCTCGGGGGTGGGTCTCGGGGACCGCGAGCCGTGGCGTTGACCCCTCTCGGGTAGGGGCTGCCGGAGCCGCTGCCGCTCGAGGCGACGGACTCACCCGGAGTTCTGCGGGGGGTGATGGGCTCGACCTGCCGACGCGGAGGACGCGGTGGCGCGGCTTTGGGTGTCGGAGACGTGGGCCCCCGGGGGTGAGGCCGCAGTGGGCGCGTCTGCGCGGCGACTCGTGGCACGGTCGCCGGTCACGTCGATGGCCAGGGCAAGGACAAGCACGACGGCGAGGGCGACACCGACCCCGCCCACGGTGTCGGTGGGGTAGTGGTAGCCCCGGCCGACCATGGACGCTGCGACGGCGACGACCAACAGCGTGAGCGCCGCGGCCCCGGAGTAGCGCAGGAGGCGGGACATGACCGTCCATCCCAGCAGCAGGGTGCCCGCGGCCACGGCCATGGACGCGATGGCGGTGGTGTGGCCGCTGGGAAAGGCGAGTTCGCCGCTGCGGGTGCGGGCGACGAGCGGCTTGAGCACGAGCGAGGTCGTGACCATCGCCAGGACAGGACCGCCCAGGGCGAGAGCCAGTCCGCGTGGCCCGCGGACGGCGAACGCGGTCCCGGCGAGCACCACCAGGGCGAGCGCGACGGGCATCGGATTGCCCAGATCAGCGAAGCCCTGGCCGAGGAACTTCACCACGCCGTCCCGCATGTCCAGCCGGCCCCCGAGGGCGCGGTCGAGCGGCCCGGCGTGGGCGTCACCGGCGAAGTGCACCCCGAGCACGATCACGGCGGCGGCAGCGACCACCGCGACGACAGCGACCGGGAAGCGCAGGCGGGGTGCCACGAGCCGGGTGCGGCGTGCGCTGCGGATCGACCTCACCGGCCCATCCTGGCCCACCTGCTTGGGGACGACGTAGACCGCTGGCTGGTGACCCGTCGCGGTGCGTCGATCGGATGGTTCCCGGTGGGCTCCGGTGCTCGAGGGCGAGCGCTGTGCCTGACTTCATGGTCCGTGCGGCGCGCCGGGTGTCGTGGTCCGGGGGTGTGGTGGCTCTGT
>NZ_JBVPVA010000339.1:0-3977 GCF_055612215.1 Actinomycetospora sp.
TCGAGGAACGAGCCGTCGGCGACGACGAGGTCCTTGTCGCCGTGCGTCCAGAGCACCGGTGGCTTCGGGTCGAGCTCGGGGAGCCACGCCCAGGAGCAGTACTTCGGGGACAGCGCGTTGAGCAGCCCGCGCGTGCCCGGCGCCGAGCCCGGCCAGTGCGACGAGGGCGTGGCGTCGCCCGGGTAGCCGTCGTCGCCGATGTTCGACAGCAGGATCTCGTCGAGCAGCAGGTCCTCGCGCTCGGTCGGCAGGCGGAACTCCGGCGCCCAGTAGGTGCCGTTCATGACGTTGCGCGGGCTGACCGGCTCCGCGCTCCCGCGGTCGCCATCCCGGAGCAGCTCGACGAAGCGGGGGTTCGCGACGCCCGCGCCGGTGCCCGCGTGGTCGTCCCAGCACGGCGTGCCGTCGGGGAACGTGCCGCCGTACCCGTAGGGCGCGACGGGGTCGAGGAAGGTCAGGCTCGCGACGGGGACCTGCCGCGCGACGAGCGCGATCGCCGCGCCCGCCGTCGACCACCCGACGAGGTGCGGACGCTCGACCCCGAGCGTTCCGAGGTAGGAGACGAGGTCGTCGGCCCAGTCGCCGAGGCCGCGGGTGGCGTCGATGGGGGCCGCCTCGGTGCGCCCGAACCCGCGCATGTCCGGGGCCAGGAAGCGGAAGCGGTCCGACGCCGGGCTCATCAGGTGCTCGAAGAAGCGCCCGGTGGACAGGTTGCCGTGGACCAGCACGACGGGCTCACCGTCGGCGGGTCCGGACTCGAGGTGGTGGACGCGGATCCGCGCGTCGACGGTGGCGGCGGTGACGCCGGGCAGGAGATCGCTCATGGTGGGCCGGACGTTAGTGGGCGCGGCCCTCGCCTTCCATGATCACCAGTACGTGGGGCAGGTCCGCGGGCCGGTTGCCCTGCCGGTTGTGCCCCTGGTCGGGGTTGCCGCGGAGGCCTGGCCCGCCCTCGATGATCATCAGCACGTGGGGCAGGTCCGCGGGCCTGTGGACCTGCGTGACGTGCCCCTCGGTCGAGGACCTTCCCGATCGGGCCGGCAGGCGGGCTCGGCGTCGCAGACCTGCGCGGGACGCACACTCTCTGAGCCCAGGGTCGTTCGACGCTCCTCACATCTGCGCGTCGCGCACACGGTTCTCGCGACGCGTCGAATGGTTCGTCGCCGGTCCGGCGGCAGAGTGTGTGCGCGACGCGTCGGTTCGGTCCACGCCGAGCCCGCTTGCCGCTGGAGTGTGTGCGCGACGCGTCGGTTCGGCCGGGACCGAGCCCGCTTGCCGCTGGAGTGTGTGCGCGGCGCGCAGGTCCGCCGTCAGCCCAGCGGGAGCCGCGTGAGGACGCCGTCCACGTCCACCCCGCGCGGCAGCGTCCCCAGCGCCTCGCCGTGCTCGCCCGCTACGCGCGACCCGACGAACGCGTCCGCCACGGCCGTCGGCGCGTGCCGCACGAGCAGCGCCCCCTGCAGCACCACGGCCATGCGCTCGGCGAGCCAGCGGGCGCGCTCCTCGGTGGGGTCGCGGAGCTCGTCGAGGATGGTCTTCCAGGCCGCGTCGAGCCGGTGGTCGGCGCCGGACGCGGCCTCGATCTCCGCCCGGTACGCCTCGACCGCGGCCGGCTCGCGGCCGAGGACGCGCAGGAGGTCGAGCGCGTTGACGTTGCCCGAGCCCTCCCAGATCGAGTTGAGGGGTGACTCGCGGAAGAGGCGCGGCATGCCGGACTCCTCGACGAACCCGTTGCCGCCGAGGCACTCCAGCGCCTCGCCGACCACGGCCGTCTGCCGCTTGCAGATCCAGTACTTCCCGAGGGTGACGCCGATCCGCCGGAACGCGGCCTCGTGCTCGTCCGACGCCGCACGGTCCTGCGCGCCGGCGAGCCGGATCGCGAGCGTCACGGCCGCTTCGGACTCGACGGTGAGGTCGGCGAGCACCACGCGCATCAGCGGCTTGTCGATCAGGGCCGAGCCGAACGCGTGCCGGTGGGTCGCGTGCCAGGCCGCCCGCCGCACGGCGTCGCGCATCCCGGCCGCGGAGCCCAGCGCGTTGTCGAGCCGGGTGCAGGCGACCATTTCGATGATCGTCCGGACCCCGCGGCCCTCGTCGCCGACCCGGAACCCGACGGTCCCGTCGAACTCCGGCTCGGACGAGGCGTTGGAGCGGTTGCCCAGCTTGTCCTTGAGCCGCTGGATCGCGAAGGGGTTGCGGGAGCCGTCGGGGAGGATCCGGGGCACGAGGAAGCAGGTGACGCCGGCCGCGGTCCGCGCGAGGACCAGGAAGAGGTCGCACATCGGGGCGCTGGTGAACCACTTGTGCCCGGTGAGGGAGTAGCTGCCGTCGGCGTTCGGGGTCGCCGTCGTCGTGTTCGTGCGGACGTCCGAGCCGCCCTGCTTCTCGGTCATGCCCATGCCCGCGAGCAGGCCGGCCTTCGTCGTGGGCTCGGCGAGGCCGGACTCGTAGACCGTCGAGACCAGGCCCGGCCCGTAGCGCGCGAGGAGCTCCGGCGCCGCGCGCAGGGCGGGGACGACGGCGTGGCTCATCGAGACCGGGCACCCGTGCCCGGACTCGGCCTGCGACCACACGAGGAACCCGGCCGCGCGGGCCACGTGCTGGCCCGGGCGCGGCGCCGACCCGAGTCCGTCCGGCCCCGCCCACACGGCGCCCGCGTAGCCACGGGCGACCGCCTCGCCGAGCAGCGCGTGGTAGCCCGGGTCGTAGTCGACCTCGTCGACCCGGTTTCCGACGCGGTCGAACGCGCGCAGCCGCGGCTCGTTGCGGTGCGCGGCGTCGGCCCAGTCGCGGACCTGGGCGGACCCGGCGCGGCGGCCCGCGTCGTGCAGCGCGTCGAGCGACCACGCCGCGCCCTCGCGCTCGACGGCCTCGAGCAGGGGCGCGTCGGCGGCGAGGTCGAGCCCGACGTACTCGGGTACCTGGTTGGTGACGACGTGGGTGGGCGGCACGACCCGATCCCACCACGAGGTGCCTGCGGCCCGTGAGCACTATTCCGCCCTATGGCACGGACACGTGCTCACGGGCGCGCAGCGCACCTACAGGATCTCCAACCGGCGCTTGCCGGTCGGCGGCGGGAAGGCGGCGTCGAGCGCGGCCCGGTCGTCGTCGCTGAGGACGACGTCGAGGGCCGCCCGGTTCTCGGCCATCCGCGCCGGCGTGGCGGTCTTCGGGATCGCCGCGACGCCGGGGTGGTCGAGCACCCAGGCGAGGGCGATCTGGGCGGGGGTGGCGCCGTGCCGGTCGGCGATGTCGCGCAGCGCGGGCTCGTCGAGCAGCCGCCCCTGCTCGACCGGGGAGTAGGCCATGAGCGGCAGCCCGCGGCGCGCTGCCCAGGGGAGCAGGTCCCACTCGGGTCCGCGGCGCACGAGGTTGTAGAGGATCTGGTCGGTCGCCACGTGACCGCCTCCGGGGACCTCGATGAGCTCGTCGAGGTCGTCGACGTCGAGGTTGCTGACGCCCCACGCGCGGATCTTCCCGGCGTCCCGGAGCTCGCCGAACGCCTGGACCGTCTCGCTGAGCGGGTACCGGCCTCGCCAGTGCAGCAGGTAGAGATCGATCCGGTCGGTGCGCAGGCGGCGCAGGGCCCGCTCGCAGGCCTCGACCGTGCCGCGGCGCGAGGCGTTCGCGGGCAGCACCTTGTCGACGAGGAACGCCTCGTCGCGCCGCCCGGCCAGGGCCTCGCCGGCCAGTTCCTCGGCGCCCCCGTCGGCGTACATCTCGGCGGTGTCGATCAGCGTGAGGCCGACGTCGAGCGCGGCGTGCAGCGCGTCGATCTCGTCGCGGCGCCGGCCGGGGTCCTCGGCGTATCCCCAGGTCCCGGCGCCGAGCACGGGCATCGGCGTGCCGTCGGGGAGGGCGATGGCGGGCACGGTCACGGATCCCGGGTTCCCGCGCACGGGCCGGCCGACCCCACCGGCCAGGCGCGCCTACGTCGTCAGCACCGCGAACACCCCCGCGGCGACGGCGAGGAACAC
>NZ_JBVPVA010000916.1:0-2661 GCF_055612215.1 Actinomycetospora sp.
GGCCGCCGTCGTCGCCGTGCACGCCTTCCCGCCGCACGACGACGGGTCGTTCCGGCTGCCCGCGTCGCTCGCGGAGCGCTGAGGGGAGCGGGCGCGGGGTGGAGCAGCTCGGTAGCTCGCTGGGCTCATAACCCAGAGGTCACAGGTTCGAATCCTGTCCCCGCTACGAGTAGTCGAAGGCCCCCGACCCAGCAGGGTCGGGGGCCTTCGTCGTTCCCGCGCCCGCTCCCCTCAGCGCTCCGCGAGCGACGCGGGCAGCCGGAACGACCCGTCGTCGTGCGGCGGGAAGGCGTGCACGGCGACGACGGCGGCCCGGGGCAGCGGCCCGTACACGTGCGGGAACCACGGGCCCGACGTCTCCACCCGCCCGTCGCGCACCCCGGGCTCCCAGCGCACCGGCGCCCCGACGCGGCCCGGGTCGACCTCGAGCAGCACCAGGTCGGTCCGGCCCGGGTAGAGGCGCGAGGCGGGGAGCGCGACGGTGCCCGGGTCCGAGCAGTGCACGAAGCCCTCGGTGGCGAGCGAGGGCGGCGTCAGGAACTCGCCCGCGGCGTCCCAGTCCGCGCGCGAGCAGATGTGGAGGATCACGGCGACCACCCTCGCAGGGCGTCACCACCGGGACGATCCGGACGGGGGTGGGCCCCGACCCGGCCCCCCGGACGGGCCATAGTGGAGGCATGCTCGCGAGCCCGACGGACACGATCCTGCTGGTCGTCTACTACGTCCTGTTCGTGTTCTACCTCTTCATCATCGGGCGCCTCGTGGTCGAGGTGGTCCGGGGGTTCGCACGCGACTGGCGTCCGGCCGGGGGCACCGCGGTCGGGCTGGAGCTCATGTACCGCGTCACCGACCCGCCCGTGAAGCTGCTCAAGAAGCTGATCCCGGCGATCCGCATCGGGAACATCAGCCTCGACCTCTCGATGATGATCCTGTTGATCGTGGTCTACATCGTCATGCGGATCATCGACCCGCGCGGCGGGACGTGACGCGTCTCCGCTCCGGTGGTCGGGGCGCCCGGCACCTGGGAGTCTGCCGGGCGTGACGGCAGCGCGTGACCTCCTGACCTTCGTCTCTTCGGCCGTGCGCAGCCCGGCGGTGATCGGGGCGGTGGCCCCGAGCGGGCGCGCGCTGTGCGACCTGCTCGCGTCGGTCGCCCCGCAGGACGGGTCGGCGACGGTCGTCGAGCTCGGACCGGGCACCGGCGTCGTCTCCCAGGCCCTGCGCCGCCGCCTCGCGCCCGAGGCGCGCCACGTCGCCGTCGAGATCGACGCGGGCATGGTGACGCACCTGAACCGGACCCGGCCCTGGCTCGAGGTCGTGCACGGTGACGCCAAGGACCTGCAGAAGCTGCTCGCCGACATCGGCATCACCTCGGTCGACACCGTGGTCAGCGGGCTGCCCTGGACGCTGTTCTCCCGCGAGGCGCAGCGCGGGATCATGGAGCAGGTCTCCCGGGTGCTCGTCCCCGGCGGGGTGTTCACCACCTTCGCCTACCGCCACGTCAAGAACCTGCCCACCCAACGGCGCTTCCGCGAGCTGCTCGAGCAGAGCTTCGACGAGGTCCGCGTGACGCCGACGGTGTGGCGCAACGTGCCGCCGGCGCTGGCCTACCAGTGCCGCAACGTGGGTGCCGCCGGCAGCTGACCTCCGCCGCCGACCGGGCTCACGAGGCGAACCCGGCCAGCCGCGGGCCCAGCGAGGCCGCGTCGAGGTCGGCGGGCTCGGTCGCGTCGCAGAACACGGTGAGCAGCTCGGCGAAGCGGATCGGCTCGTCGCAGTGCGGGAAGTGCCCGGACTCGTCGAAGATCTCCAGCCGGCTGCCCGGCATGAGCGAGGCGGCGCGGTAGGCGTGCCCGACCGGGATGATCGGGTCGCGGCGACCCCAGGCGACGAGGGTGGGCAGGCCCTCGGTCAGGTAGAGCCGGTCGGTCCCGGTGACCCGCTGGCCCCACGGGCCGATGACGCCGCGGATGGTGTCGACGAACGCGTCGGCGTGCGCGCGCTCGGTCAGCGAGCCCGCGTGCCGGGCGTACTCGCGCAGCGAGACCCGGTCGGCCGGGCGCAGCGGGAGGGAGGCGGCCGCGCGCAGGGCCGCGACGCCGAGGCCGAGCACCCCGGTGCGCGCCAGGATCGGCACGACGACGCCGGCGCCGGGCAGCGAGGCGAGCCGCAGCGTCGGGCTCACCCCGCGGCCCAGCCCGCCCGAGGACACCAGCACGAGCCGCGAGCACAGCTCGGGGAACTGGTAGGCGAACTGCATCGCGACGCCGCCGCCGAGCGAGTGCCCCACGACGGTGACCCGACGGTGCCCGAGCGCGGCGAGCAGGTCGCGCAGCCCGTTGGCGAAGGCGCCCATCGAGAAGTCGCCGCTGGGGCCGGCCGACTCGCCGTGGCCGAGCAGGTCGGGGGCGATGACCAGGCGCCGGCCGCCGGTCCGCTCCAGGCACTCGATGACCGGTTCCCAGGTCGAGGAGCTGCCCGCCACGCCGTGGAGCAGGACGACGACCTCCGGGTCCTCGTCGCGGTCCGGGCCGGCCTCGATCCAGGCCATCCGGTGGCCGTGCAGGGTGAGCGTCCGCCGCGTGGAGACCATGGCGGCATCGTCGCACCCCTCCGGGTGACCGGCGCCCCGGCCGGGCGGTGGCGGTCCCTACCCTGGCC
>NZ_JBVPVA010000933.1:0-7527 GCF_055612215.1 Actinomycetospora sp.
GGGGATCGCGCTCGTGGCGCTCGGCGTGCTGGCGCTGCTCGTCATCGGCGTGCTCCTCGCCCTGCACTGAGGCCGTCGATCATCAGGCCCAGCGTGAAGTCGAAGCGGTCGTGTCCCTCGCCCGCCGTGATCTCGGCGGCGTGGGCCACGGTGAGCGGGAAGGACCCGACCGGCAGGGCCTCGAGCCGGCCCCCCAGCTCGTCACGGTCGAGGACCCAGGCGGCGTCGTCCCGGACCGCGCGCCGCCGCACGATCGAGGTCTCGAGGCAGTAGGCGGCCACGTAGAGCAGGAGGGCGTCGGCGGCCCAGGCGGCGGACCGGGCGGCGACACCACCGGCGAGCAGGATCGCGAGCATCCCCTCGCTGACGCGCGCGATCTCCGGGTCGGTCGGTGCCAGCGCGAGCGCGGCGCGCGAGATCCCGGGATAGCGCAGGTAGTGGTCACGGACCTGGGTGCAGACGTCGCGGAGCTGGTCCCGCCAGGCCGCGGCGTCGGGCTCGGGCAGGGTGAGTCCGGCGCACAGCCGCCCGATGAGCAGCTCGTCGAGGTCGGCCTTGTTGACCACGTGGGCGTAGAGCGACGCGGGTCCGGTGTCCAGCGCGGCGGCCAGCCGGCGCATCGTCAGCGCCTCGTAGCCCTCGGCGGCCACCAGGTCCAGGGCGGTGTCGACGACCCGCGCCGGGGTGATCGGAGCCGGGCGGCGCCGCGGCGCCCCGGCGGCGTCGACGGTGGCCCCCTGGCGGGCCGCACGGCGCTCTCGCGGGTTCACGACACCACCCTAGCTTGACGCGAACGGTGTTCGTACGTAGAACGGTGTTCGTGCAGAGCCTCGAGCAGGACGTGGACGTGACCGTGGTCGGGGCGGGTCCGGTGGGCCTCGTGCTCGCCGCGGAGCTGGCCCTCGCGGGGGCGTCGGTGCAGGTCCTGGAGCGCGCAGCCGAACCGGACACCGCGATGAGGGCGCAGTCGATCACCGTGCCGACGGCCGAGGCGCTCGATCGCCGCGGCCTGCTGCCCGCCGCCCGGGCGATCCAGCGCGAGACGCTCGCGCGCCTGGGCTCCGCCGCGCCCACCTCCGGGTCGCGGGTCACCGGGCACTTCGCGGGGATGGTCCTCGATCCCGACCTGGTGGACTGGTCCGATCCCGACCTCGCCGCCCACACCGCCGTCGACGGGGCGCGGCTCGTGCCGCAGCCGGCGCTGGTGGCACTGCTCTCCGAGCACGCCGCGCGGCTCGGCGTCCTGGTGCGCCGCGGGGTGGAGATCACCACGCTCGCCGACACCAGCGACGGGGTGCTGGTGGGCACCACCGCCGGCCCGCTGCGCACCGCGTGGCTCGTCGGGTGCGACGGCGGGCACAGCGCCGTCCGCCGGCTCGCAGGCATCGAGTTCCCCGGGACCGACCCGGAGATGACCGGGTACCAGGCGGTCGTCGACGTCGCCGACCCGGAGAAGCTCGCCGAGGGCTGGGTGTGGTCCCCCGCCGGGGTGTACCGGTGCGGGCCGCAGCCCGGGCGGGTGGCCACGATGGAGTTCGACGCCCCGCCCGCCGACCGCTCGGCCCCGGTCACGCTGGCCGACGTCCAGGCCACGCTGCGCCGGGTCTCGGGCACCGACGTCACGCTGACCGCACTGCGCGCCACCCCCACCCGCTGGACCGACAACACCCGACAGGCGGCGACCTACCGGTCGGGGCGGGTGTTCCTGGCCGGCGACGCCGCGCACGTGCACCCGCCGTTCGGCGGCCAGGGGCTCAACCTCGGGGTCGGCGACGCGACGAACCTCGGGTGGAAGCTCGGCGCGGTGGTCGCCGGGTGGGCCCCGCCGGGGCTGCTCGACACCTACGACGCCGAGCGCCGTCCCGTCGGCGCCCGAGTGCTGGACTGGACGCGCGCCCAGATCGGGGTGCTGCGCGGGGACGCCAAGTCGGCCGCGCTGCGCGGCATCGTCGCCGACCTGCTCGCCACCCGGGACGGCGCCACCTACGCGGTCGCGCAGATCTCCGGCGTCACCCAGCGCGTCGACCTCCCCGGCGACCACCCCCTGGTCGGGCGCCTTGCGCCGGACCTGTGGTCGTCCGACGGCTCCCGTCTGGCCGACCACGGTCACGACGGCGGGTTCCTGCTGCTCGACCGCACGCCCGACGGCGCGCTCGCCCGCCGCGCCGGCGCCTGGGCGGGGCGGGTGAGGACCGTGACCGACCCCGCGGGTCCGCGCCCGGTCGCGGTGCTGCTCCGCCCGGACGGGGTGGTGGCCTGGGCCTGCGACGGCGAGGTCGGCCCGGATACCGTCGCCGGGCTCGACGCCGCGCTGCACCGCTGGTCCGGCGCGCCCACCGGTCGTGTCGAGGACGTCGTCGCGGCCTCGACACCCGTGTAGCGAGCGGCGATCGGAGGCGTCATGGACGTGGTGGTGGACGGCGTCGTGTTCGGGGAGTGTCCCCGCTGGCACGACGGCCGGGTCTGGTTCTCCGACTGGGGCGCGGGCCGCGTCGTCTCCGTCGCTGCCGACGGCACGACCACCACCGAGGCCGAGGTGGCCTCCTTCCCGCTCTGCATCGACTTCCTGCCCGACGGGCGGCTGGTGGTGGTCTCCTCGGCGGACCGCGCGCTGCTGCGCCGCGACGCCGACGGGACCCTCGTGCCGTACGCCGACCTCGCCCCGGTGTCGGAGAAGCCCTGGAACGACATCGTGGTCGACGCGCGCGGCGGCGCCTACGTGAACAGCATCGGGTTCGCGTTCCCGGGCGAGGACTACGCGCCGGGCCTCGTCGTCCACGTGACCCCCGACGGCGTCGTCACGCGGGTCGCGGACGGGCTCGCCTTCCCGAACGGCATGGCCATCACCGACGACGGGTCGACGCTGATCGTCGCCGAGTCCTACGCCGAGCAGCTCACCGCCTTCGACATCGCCGACGACGGCACGCTCTCGGGCCGTCGGGTCTGGGCCGCGACCCCGGGCGAGCACCCGGACGGGATCTGCGTGGACGCCACCGGCGCGGTCTGGCTCGCCGACGTCGGGCACGGGCACTGCGTGCGGGTCCGGGAGGGCGGCGAGGTCCTGACGACGGTCACGCTCGACCGCGGAGCGTTCGCGTGCACGCTGAGCCGCGAGGGCGAGCCGAGGCTCTTCGTCACCGCCCAGAACTGGGCCGGCCCCGACGCGGTCGGCGGCGCCTCGGGCCGGCTGGTGGCGTTCCCGGCCCCTGCGCTCGGCGCCGGCCGTCCCTGACCCGGACGTGGAAGAGCCCGGAGCCGCCAGGTCGGGGGTCCGGCGGTCCGGGCTCTGCAGACCATGTCGTCGTCGGGGCCCGGAGTGTTACCGGGTTGCCGGACACCGGGGCGGGGGCGACGACGCCACGAAGCAGCAGGTCGTCGACAACCGGAACTCCTCCGAGCCGGAGAAGGCCGCCTGTCAGGGCGCGCCGGCCCGTCCATCCTGACCTAACCACCTAACTCCTCTTGACAAGTTAGGCGGTGAGGCGTGTCCTCCTGGGGTGACACAGCGCGGACAGACCCTCACGACCTCCCCCCGCGTGGGGTTCCACGACGGCGAGCTCCTCGTCCAACGGCAGGCGGGGGTCGACGAGGAGGCCTCGCGGCTGGCGGGGATGGTGGGCGCGCCCCGGCTCGACGGCTCGGTCGCCGCCTTCGTCGCCGCGCGTGACCTGGTGTTCCTCACCGCCCACGACGCGTCGGGCACGCTCTGGACCTCCGTGGTGGCCGGCCGCGCCGGGTTCGCGACGGTCGAGGACGGGAGCCTGCGCGTCGCGGGCGCGCCCGGCCGCGGCGATCCGCTCGCCGGGCTCGCTCCGGGCAGCGTCGTCGGGACGCTCTTCGTGGACTTCGCCCGGCGCCGCCGGGTCCGCCTCAACGGGGTCCTGACCGAGGTCGGGCCCGGGGGACTGCGTCTCGACGTGGACCAGGCCTACGGCAACTGCCCCCGCTACATCCACCCGCGCGAGGTCCATCCGGCCGACGGGCACGAGGCCGACCGGCACCGGGTCGACCACGGGCCGCGGCTCGACCCGGGGTCGATCGCACAGATCCGCCGGGCCGACACCTTCGTGCTCGGGACCGCGCACCCGGCCGCAGGCGCGGACACGTCCCACCGCGGCGGCGACCCGGGCTTCGTCCGCGTCGACGCCGACGGCTCGCTGTGGTGGCCGGACCTACCGGGCAACAACCTGTTCAACAGCCTCGGCAACATCGCCGCCGACCCCCACGCGTCGCTGCTCTTCCTCGACCCCTCCACCGGCCGCACCGTGCAGGTGTCGGGCCGCGCGGCCGTGGAGTGGATCGCGCCGGACAGCACGGGGGACGACGGCGGGACCGGCCGGCGCGTCCGGGTGTGGCCCGAGCACGTCGTGACCACCGAGGGCGGGGCGGACGCACGATGAGCACCGAGACCGTCCGGACCCCACCGACCACGTGAGCGGAGACCCCGATGGGACTGTCCTGGCAGCAAGGACCGCTGGCCCCCGGCGCGATCGGACGCTTCCTGGTGCCCGAGCCGCTGCCCGAGCGGCTGCTGTTCGCCGAGCCGCTCCGCCGGCGGATGCGAGTGCGCTTCGGCGGCACCTGGATCGTCGACAGCGAGGACGTGGTGCTCCTGCACGAGCCCGGCCGCTACCCCGTGGCGTACTTCGCCCGCTCCGACGTCGAGCCCGGGGCGCTCGAGCCGATGCAGCACCGCACCACGCACCGCGACCTGGGAGCGACCGCGTGGTTCGCCGCGCGCGCCGGGGACGCGCGCACCGAGCGCGCTGCCTGGCAGCACGTCGACCTGCCGGCCCACGCCGCGGTGCTCGAGGGACGGGTGGCGTTCGCCTGGCGGGCGATGGAGGCCTTCTACGAGGAGGACGACCGCATCGTCGGGCACGCGGCCGACGCCTACCACCGCAACGACGTCCGGCGGACCTCGCGCCACCTCGTCGTCCGGGAGGGTGGTCGCGTGGTGGCCGACAGCCACGCGCCCCTGGTGCTGTACGAGACCGGGTTCGCCCCCCGGTGGTACGTCCCGCGCCGGGACATCGACGAGGCGGCGCTCACGGCGGTGGCCGGTCAGACCTTCTGCCCCTACAAGGGGCTCGCCAGCTACTACTCGATCGGGGACGCCGACCGGGCCGCGTGGTCCTACCGCGAGGCCTGGCCCGAGGTGGCGGCGGTGCGCGACCTGGTGTCCTTCGAGCCGGACCGGGTCGAGGTGACCCTCGACGGTGCCGTGCTCCGTCTCGAGCGCGGGCAGAAGGTGATGCCGCACGGCGTCGATCGCGGGCTGGACGTCGAGGAGCTCCTGACGCGTTGAGCAGAGCTCAGAGCAGCCCGTGGGCGCGCGCATTGGTGATCACCTGGGCGCGGTTGCGCGCGTCGAGCTTGCGCATGACGTGGTGCAGGTAGGTCTTCACCGTGTTCGGCGAGAGGCCGAGGCGCTCCCCGATCTCGCCGTTGGTGTGGCCGGAGGCGACGAGGCGCAGCACGTCGTACTCCCGCGGGGCCAGCGGTGCCCGGGTGGAGGCGGCCACCGGTCCCCGGTAGGTGCCGGTGCGGGCGACCTCGCGGATCGCCTCCCCGAGCGCGACGCCGGACGCGTCCTTGACTAGGAGCCCGACCGCCCCGGCGGCCAGGGCCGGCGCGATCCCGGAGTGCTCGGGGAACGCGGTGAACAGCAGGACGCGGCTCGTCGGCGAGACCGCCCGCAGCCGGGGCACGACGTCGGCGGCCAGGGCGTCGGGCAGGCGCAGGTCGAGCAGCACGACCTCCGGCTGCTCCCGGGCGCACACCGTCACGGCCCCGGCCCCGTCGGCGGCGTGGCCCGCGACGGTGATGTCGCTGTGGCGACCCAGCGCGTTGACGACGCCGTCGCGGACCACGGGGTGGTCGTCGACCACCAACACGCGCACCACCCCGGTCCTCAGCACGGCAGCTCGAGCCGCCAGACCGTGCCGCCCTGCTGGTCGGGCAGGACGCGCAGGGCGCCGCCGAGCCGTGCGAGGGCCTCCGTCGTGGTGGCGAGCCCGATCCCGGCCCGGTGGTCCGGGGGCAGCCCGACGCCGTCGTCGGTGACCGTCACGATCAGCCCACCGTCCGGGCGGGACGCGACGCACACGACGACCGCCGCGGCGTGCGCGTGCTTCTCCACGTTCAGCAGCGCCTCGCGCACCGCCGCAACGACGACCTCGGTCCGCGACGGCGGCAGCGCCGGCGGGTCGTCGTCGAGCATCACCAGCTCGGCGGGCAGCCCGGTGCGGTCGCTGAAGGCCGAGCAGTCGGCGCGCAGCGCGACCGACAGCGCGAGGGTGGCGGGCGAGGCGCGCAGCGTCCGCAGCGAGTCCCGCAGCGCCGCCGACGCCTCCGACGCCTGCTCCTGCAGCCGCGCCAACCGGCTCCGCAGCTCCGGGTCGGCGCCGACCGCGTCGTCGAGCCCGGCCACGCCCGACCCGATGGCGAACAGCAGTGCCCCGACGCTGTCGTGCAGCTCCGCGGCGAGGCGGTTCCGCTCCTCGTACACGGCGACCTCACGAGCCAGCCGGGCGCGCTCGGCGACGGCCACCGCGAGCGCCGCCTCGTCGGCGACCGCCTCCGCCCGTTCGGCGGCCCGGTCGCCGAAGGTCCCCGCGGAGCGCGCGCCGACGGCGAGCACCCCGAGCAGGTGCCCCTCGCGCCGGACCGGCACCGCGAGCAGGCGCCGGATCCCCTCGCGGTCGATGAGCCGGTCGAAGGTGTGGGTGATCTCCCCCGAGCCGAAGTAGTCGTCGACCCACGCCGGGGCCGCGGTGCCGTGCACCTTCCCGGTGAGGCCGAGGCCACGGGGCACGGCGAGCCCGCGGAGCAGCCCGGTCCGGTCGCCGGTGACCTGCGCGAGGGTGAGCTCGGCCGCGTCGTCCTCGGCCGGCTCCCCGACCCAGGCGACGTCGCCCTCGCTGGAGAGCAGGTCGAGGGCCGCGCGCACGGCGGCCCGCCGGTCGAGCAGGCCGACGAGCTCGACGTGCTCCCGGATCAGGCGCGCCGTCGGGTCCACGGGTCCATCGAACGCGTCGTCGACCACGGTGTCACGGGGCGAACTGCTTGATGAGTTCCCGGCGCATGATCTTGCCGGTCGACGTGGCGGGCAGCGTCTCGACGAACCGCACGAGCCGCGGGCGCTTGTAGGGCGCCAGGTGCTCGCCGGCGAAGGCGATCAGCTCCTCCTCGGTGGGGTCGGTCCCGGCGACCCGGACCACGTAGGCGCAGGCCAGCTCGCCACGCACCGCGTCCGGGACCGGGCCGGCGGCGACCATCGCGACCGCCGGGTGGGCGGCGAGGACCCGCTCGACCTCGGCCGGGTAGACGTTGTAGCCCCCCGTGATGATCATGTCCTTGCGGCGGTCGACGACGAAGACGTGGCCGGTCGCGTCCTTCGTCGCGACGTCGCCGGTGTGCAGCCAGCCGTCCGGCTCGATCGTCTCGGCCGTCGCCTCCGGGTTGCCGAAGTAGCCCGTCATGACGATGGGCCCGCGCACCATCAGCTCGCCCGGCTCCCCGACC
>NZ_JBVPVA010001045.1:0-5085 GCF_055612215.1 Actinomycetospora sp.
GCCGGACGGCGGCCGACCGCGGACATCACGGCCTCGCGGACCTCGGGACGGTGGCTCATCACCACGACGTCCAGCGTCGCTGCGGCACCACTGTCGGCGGTCATCTCGCGGGCCTCCCCGGCGGGTCAGAAGACGGTGCCGCGCAGCCTAGTCGGGCGGCCCCCGGCGGGGTCGAGCACGCGGCCCCGACGTCTCGACTACGACACGACGTACGACACCTGGTAGGAGAATCCGCAGGTGAACGGCGGTGCAGGTCGGCGGGCCCCTGGGCGGCCCTCGCCCCGACCGGCTGATGTCGGGAGGAGGTGACATGATGACGCCCGTGACGACCGCCTCGAGTGCGCCGGCGCCCTCCTTCAGCGCGAGGATCCACTCCCTCAACCGGCCCAACGTGGTCAGCGTGGGAACGATCATCTGGCTGTCCAGCGAGCTGATGTTCTTCGCCGGCCTGTTCGCCATGTACTTCGTGGCACGCGCGGCGAACGTGGGCGAGTGGCCGCCGCCGCCCACCGAGCTCGACGTGCCGTACGCGCTCGTGAACACGATCATCCTGGTGGCGTCGTCGTTCACCTGTCAGTACGGCGTGTTCGCCGCCGAGCGCGGTGACGTGTTCGGGCTGCGCCGCTGGTACGCCGTGACGTTCCTGATGGGCCTGATCTTCGTGCTCGGCCAGGTGAACGAGTACCACACGCTGGTCACCGAGCACGGCACGACGCTGGCCTCAGGCCCCTACGGGTCGGTCTTCTACATCACGACGGGATTCCACGCGCTGCACGTTACGGGCGGGCTGATCGCGTTCATCCTGCTCATAAGCCGGACGTTCCTCTCGAGGTTCACCCCGGCGCAGGCGACGGCGGCGATCGTCGTCTCCTACTACTGGCACTTCGTGGACGTGGTCTGGATCGGCCTGTTCGCGGTCATCTACTTCATCCGTTGACGGCAGGGCCGCGATGACGACACGACGAGAGTCAGGGGCAGGGGAGGACATGAGCGACCGGACGCCACGCGCGCGCAGGAGGCCGTGGGCGCGCGCGGGGACCAGGACGCGGCGTCGCGTGGCGGGGTTCCTCGCCCTCGGCGTGGCGCTGTTGGCCGTCGGCGGGATCTACGCCGCGGTGCAGCCCGCGCCGCAGACCGCGGCCGGCCAGGACGCGGCGCTGGTTCGCGAGGGCCAGACGCTCTACGACAACTCCTGCATCACCTGCCACGGCTCGAACCTGCAGGGGGTCGTGGGCCGCGGCCCGAGCCTCGTCGGCGTCGGGCAGGCCTCGGTCTACTTCCAGGTCTCCACCGGCCGCATGCCGCTCAAGGTCCAGGGCGCGCAGGCCGACCGCAAGAAGCCGGAGTACGACCCGGCGCAGATCGACGCGCTGGGCGCCTACATCGAGGCCAACGGCGGCGGGCCGACCGTCCCGGCGGCCACGGACGAGGCCCTCATCGGCTCCGACCTCGGGCGCGGCGGCCAGCTGTTCCGCCTCAACTGCGCCCAGTGCCACAACTTCACCGGCCGCGGCGGCGCGCTGTCCTCGGGCAAGTTCGCCCCGGTGCTCGACCCGGCCACCCCGCACCAGATCTACGCCGCGATGCTCGCCGGGCCCGGCAACATGCCGACGTTCGCCGACTCGCAGCTCTCCCCCGAGGAGAAGCGGGACATCATCGGCTACATCAAGTCGGTGAGTTCCAACAACACCGGCGCGAACCCGGGCGGCAACGGCCTCGGCGGCTTCGGCCCCGTGCCCGAGGGCTTCGTCGCCTTCGCCGTCGGCCTCGCCGCCCTGATCGGAATCTCCCTCTGGATCGGATCCCGCCAGTGAGTGCACCCCCCGAATCCGAGTCCCACCGCGCCGGCAGCCCGTCGGGGCCGCAGAGCCACGGCTCCGACGAGCTGCGCATCCCGAGCGACGCCGAGCTCGCCGAGATGAGCACCGACGACCTGGTGCGCCTGGGCAACCGCATGGACGACATCGAGGTCGTCTCGGACCGCCCGCGCTTCCCGGTGCCCGGTACCCGGGCCGAGAAGCGGGCCGAGCGCCAGGTCGCCGGCTGGTTCATCCTCGCCGCGATCGCGGGGCTGGCGTTCATCGTCGCCTTCATCGCCTGGCCGCACGAGTGGGTGCCGCCGGGCCAGGACGGCGCCACCGCCTACGCCCTCTACACGCCGATCATCGGCGCGACCCTGGGCGTGTCGATCCTCGCGGTGGGCATGGGCGTCATCGCCTACTCGAAGAAGCTGCTGCCCGAGGACCTGACGATCCAGCAGCGGCACGACGGGCGCTCGGCCGAGGTCGAGCGCCGTACCGCCGCCGCCCGCCTGGTCCAGACCGGGCAGCAGAGCGGCATCGCGCGTCGCAAGCTGATCTTCCGGTCGATGGGCGCCGCCGGGGGCATCCTCGGCGCCGGCGTCCTGGTCGCGGCGTTCGGCGGCCTGGTCAAGAACCCGTGGAAGGAGGGCGACGAGTCGCCCCTCCTGACGACCGAGTGGCGCTCCGACGACGGCGAGCGGGTCTACCTGCGCAAGATGGACGGCGTGGGCGAGGACGTCGTCCTGGTGCGCGCCGGGGATCTGCAGCCCGGCTCGATGGAGACGGTCTACCCCTTCAAGGAGTCCGACCGGAGCGACCCGGAGAAGCTCGCCGAGACCGTCCGGTCCTCCGACTCGCCGGTCATGCTCATCCGGCTCCGCTCCAACGTGTCGGTGATCAAGCGGGCGGGCCAGGAGGACTTCAACTACGGCTCGCTCTTCGCCTACTCGAAGATCTGCAGTCACATGGGGTGCCCGACGTCCCTCTACGAGGACCAGACGATGCGCATCCTCTGCCCGTGCCACCAATCGCAGTTCCAGGCCAACGAGTACGCCCGCCCGGTCTTCGGCCCGGCCGCCCGCCCGCTGGCGCAATTGCCCATCACCGTGGACGATCAGGGATATCTGTACGCCCGCAGTGACTTCATCGAGCCGGTAGGGCCCGGCTTCTGGGAGCGCAGACCATGAGTGCCATCACCACACCGCGGCGCAACGAGAGCACGGCGATGAAGCTCGTCGGGACGGCCGCCGACGAGATCGACAGCCGGATCCACCCCGCCGGGGGAATCCGCCGTCAGATCAACAAGGTCTTCCCCACGCACTGGTCCTTCATGCTGGGCGAGATCAACATCTACGCCTTCATCGTGCTCCTGCTCTCGGGCACGTGGCTCGCGGTCTTCTACGACCCATCGATGGCCGAGACGACCTACAACGGCTCCTACGCGGGCCTGCGCGGCGTCACGATGTCCATGGCGTACGAGTCGACGGTCAACATCTCCATCGACGTCCGCGGCGGGCTGTTCATCCGCCAGATCCACCACTGGGCCGCGCTGATCTTCGTCGCGGCGATGATCGCACACATGATGCGGACCTTCTTCACCGGAGCGTTCCGCCGCCCACGTGAGAGCAACTGGGTGCTCGGCGTCGTGCTGCTCCTCGCGGGCATGATCGAGGGCTTCATCGGCTACTCACTGCCCGACGACCTGCTCTCCGGCACCGGCATCCGCACCGGCCTCTCCGCGATCGTCATGTCGATCCCGGTGGTCGGTACCTGGCTGCACTGGGCGATCGTCGGCGGGGAGTTCCCGGGGACGATCATCATCCCGCGCTTCTACATCGTCCACGTGTTCCTGCTGCCGGGGATCATCCTCGCGGTGATCGGCCTCCACGTGGCGCTGGTGTGGTTCCAGAAGCACACCCAGTTCCCCGGGCCCGGCCGCACCGAGCGCAACGTCGTCGGTGTGCGCATCCTGCCGACCTTCGCGACCAAGGCCGGCGGCTTCACCGTCGTGTCGATCGGTGTCATGGCGATCATGGCCGGCGTGTTCCAGATCAACCCGATCTGGAAGCTGGGTCCGTACGACCCGACGCAGGTCTCCGCCGGTTCCCAGCCCGACTTCTACATGGCCGTGTTCGACGGCGCGGTCCGGCTGTGGCCCTCGTGGGAGATGTACCTGTTCGGCCGGTACACGATCCCGGCGATCTTCTTCCCCGCCGTGATCGGCTTCGGGATCCTGACGACGCTGCTCGCGCTCTACCCGTTGATCGAGCGCAAGCTCACCGGCGACGGGGCGCACCACAACCTGCTGCAGCGTCCGCGCGACGTCCCGGTCCGCACCGCCACCGGCATGATGGCGATGGCGTTCTACTTCTGGCTGGTCGTGGCCTGCGGGAACGACATCATCGGCTACACGTTCGACATCTCGCTGAACGTCATGACTTGGATCGGCCGCATCGGCCTCCTGGTGATCCCGCCGGTCGTCTACTTCGCGACCTACCGGATCTGCCTCGGGCTGCAGCGGTCCGACCGCGAGGTGCTCGAGCACGGCATCGAGACCGGGCACATCAAGCGGCTGCCGCACGGTGAGTTCATCGAGGTGCACCAGCCGCTGGGTGGCGTCGACGACCACGGACACGCCATCCCGCTCGCCTACCAGGGCGCCAAGGTGCCGAAGCGCATGAACGACCTCGGTTCCGCGGGGTCGCCGGTCAAGGGCGGCTGGTTCCGTCCCGACCCGGCGATCGAGCAGGACGACGTCCACCGCGGCACGGGCACCGACCCGCTGCAGGTGGAGCCGAGCAGCGGGCGCGAGCTCGCGGGGCGGCCCGACGCCGGCCGTCCCCGTGACGTGCGCGACTAGCTGGCAGAGAGCAGTACGACCGCCGACGGGGCGGGGAGCCACGGTGCCCCCCGCCCCGTCGGCATTCGTGGGGCAGGGGTGTTGGCTGCGCACCGCTCCCCCGGCGTTGATCAGGGGCACGCCACGCACGCTTCGAGGCGCTCTGCGCTGCGTGCAGCGCCCCTCGTCGGCCGGCCGGCCGGCCAGAGGTCCGCCCGCCGCTTGATCAGGGGCACAGGAAGCACGCCAGCCCGCTCCCCGAGCTGCCACGTGTGCCCCTCGCTGGCGGGGTCGGGCTCAGCCACCTGGCGCCGCCACACCTCCGCCTCGGTCAGGGGTACACGACTCGGGCGAGCCAGCCCCTCGAGCGGCCTCCTGTGCCCCTCGCCGGTCGGTCGGGCTCGGCCCACCTCGGGGCCGCCACCTCCGGCTTCTTCGAGGGCA
>NZ_JBVPVA010001079.1:0-9435 GCF_055612215.1 Actinomycetospora sp.
ACGAGGGACTGAATCCCCTGACCACCAGCCAGACGCCGAGGGAGAACTCCCACAACGCGATGGGGAGCGCGGCGACCGTCCCGATCGGCGAGGTCTGGTCGTAGAGCCCGAAGACGGTCGCGGCGACGGAGGCGAGGAGCAGGGGCGCGCCGACGAGTCCCAGGAGCGGGAGGGCCCGGGGCACGAGTCGCGACCGGTAGAGCAGGGTGCCGAGCAACGACGCGTTGACGGCCGGCATGAGGCTCTGGCCGAGGACGAACGTCCAGCCGTGGAGCGTGACGAGCATGGCGCCGCCGGCCACGAGCGACGCCGTCTCCACGCCGGCGGGATTCTGGCGCAGCGACACGAGCGAGAGCAGACAGACGACGCCGACGATGATCAGGACGCCCTCGATGGTGCGAGAGGCGACGAAGCCGAGCGCCAGACCTTCGTTCTGCCGCTTGAGCAGCGGGAACAGCACGATCGCGGTCCCGACTCCGGCCAGCGCGCAGACCACATTGAGCAGCACGCCCCAGAGGGCCCCGGTGTCGGGACCGGGGCCGAGGACGTAGCCGGGCTCCTGCAGCGGGGCGAAGAGCGGGAGCGTCGGGATCGACGTCACGAAGGTGAGCAGGTAGAGCCCGCCCGCGACGGCCGCGGTCCTCCTCAGGGAGGACGCCGGATCGCGCCCCGGGGCGTCGGCCGCGTCCCGCTCCGCGGGTGGGTTCGGGGTCACGGTCGACATCGGTCCTCGTCACTGGAGCACTCGGGTTTCGCTCCGGCGGGGTCGAGACCGGGGTCGGGACCTGTGTCCCTGACGCACCATTGCTGCGTTGCGGACGCTCGACGCTGTCCCGAGGAAAGTCAAGGATGGCCCCACACGATTGACGGCGGCTGACCTCGCAGGGGTCGGTGGGCACGCGGCTGCCCGCCGGGATGCCCGGTGACCATTTCTGCGGAGTGCCGACGTCGGAGGTGTCGCCGAGGGGGCTGGCGCACTGCCCCCGCCTCCGTAGAGTGGTCCGGATCACACCGGAACCGTCCGGTCCGGGCGACGCGACGACGCGGCGGAGGTGCGGGCGCATGCCCTCGGTGGAGACGGTGCGCGGGCCGGTGGACGTCGGGGACCTCGGCACGACGCTGATGCACGAGCACGTGTTCGTGCTGACCCCGGACATGATGCAGAACTACGGCGACGACTACTGGGACGAGGAGGTCCGCGTCGCGGACGCCATCACCAAGCTCCGGCGCCTGCGTGACCTCGGCGTGACGACGATCGTCGACCCCACCGTCGTCGGGCTCGGCCGCTACATCCCGCGGGTCGCCCGCATCAACGCGGAGGTGGACCTCAACATCGTCGTGGCGACCGGGCTGTACACCTTCGACGAGATCCCGCACTACCTGCACTACCGCGGTCCCGGCACGTTGCTCGGCGGGGACGAGCCGATGATCGAGATGTTCCTCAAGGACATCCGCGCGGGCATCGGCGGCACCGGGATCAAGGCGGCGTTCCTCAAGGGCGTCGTCGAGGAGCGGGGCCTGACCCCCGACCAGACCCGGATCCAGCACGCCATCGCGGCCACCCATGTCGAGACCGGTGTCCCGATCACCGTGCACACCAACTCGGCCCACCAGACCGGCCGGCTCGCGCTCGACCTCTACGCCGCCGACGGGGTCGACCTCACGAAGGTCGTCGTCGGCCACGCCGGGGACACCAACGACCTCGACTACCTGCGCGAGATCATGGACCGCGGCGCCACCATCGGCTGCGACCGCTTCGGGCTGGACCTGTTCAACCCCACCGAGCAGCGCGTCGCCACCATCGCCGCTCTCTGCGCGCAGGGCTACGCCGACCGGATCGTCCTGGCGCACGACGCGGCCTGCTACATGGACTTCTTCTCCGGCGACGACGCGCAGGCCGCGCTCGCCCAGGCCGCCCCGAACTGGCACTACGAGCACATCCACCACGACGTGCTGCCCGCGCTCCGCGAGCAGGGGGTCACCGACGACCAGCTCACGACGATGCTCGTCGAGAACCCGCGCCGATACTTCACCGGAGCGTGAGCGCGATGGCACCCGAGCCCCTGCCGCGTGGTGCGGCACCGTTCGACACCTCGGGCATCACCCGCGGAGCCGACGGCATCGCGCGCTACGACCACCTCCAGCCCTCGGTGGTCGCGATGGTCCGGGCGTCGGTGGAACGCCACCCCGACGTCGAGGCGCTGGTCGAGGTCGGCGGCGAGCGCCTGACCTACGTCGAGCTCTGGGACCGCGCCGCGCGGGTCGCCGGCGGTCTGGTCGGCGAGGGCGTCCGGCGCGGCGACCGGGTGGCCTCGCTCCTCCCGGCCGGCGTCGACTGGGTGGTCGGCTTCCTCGGCACGCTGCTGGCCGGGGCGGTCGCCGTGCCGGTCAACACCCGCTTCGCCACGCCCGAGGTCGAGTACGTGCTCGCGGACAGCGAGGCCGCGGCGGTGCTCCGGCCCGGCGCGCCGCTGCCGACCGGTCACCCGGAGGCCCTCGACGACCTCGTCCCCGGCGACCTGGCCGCGATCTTCTACACGAGCGGGACCACCGGCCGGCCGAAGGGCGCCCGGACGACGCACGGCAACTTCCTCGCCAACGTCGAGACCGCGATCCGGGTGATCGGCATCGATCGCGCCGACGGTCCGACGCTGCGCAACCTCGTCTCGGTGCCGCTGTTCCACGTGACCGGCTGCAACTCGCAGCTGCTGGTCCAGCTCGGCCTCGGCGGCACGACGGTCGTGCTGCCGACCTTCGAGGGCGCCGCGTTCGTCCGCACGATCGTCGAGGAGCGCATCGACACCCTCGTCAGCGTGCCCGCGATCTACGGGCTGACGCTGGCACGCGACGACGTGGGCGTCGATCTCTCGCACGTCCAGCGCCTGACGTACGGCGGGGCGCCGATCGCCCCCGCGCTGGTCCGGCGCCTCATGGAGCGGCTACCGCAGGCCCGGCTGGGCAACGGCTTCGGGCTCACCGAGACCAGCTCGATCGCGACCTTCCTCCCCCACGAGTGGGCCGCCGAGCACGCCGACTCGGTGGGCTTCGCCGCCCCGGTCGTGGACCTGGCGCTCGCCGAGGTCGACGAGGCCGGGGTGGGCGAGCTGTTGATCCGCGGCCCGAACGTCGTCGACGGGTACTGGGCGGCGCCCGAGGCGACCGCGGCAACCTTCGTCGACGGCTGGCTGCACAGCGGGGACCTCGCCCGCGTCGACGACGGCCTCGTCCGGATCGTCGACCGCGCGAAGGACGTGATCAACCGCGGCGGCGAGAACGTCTACTCGGTCGAGGTCGAGAACGCGCTGGCCGGCGCGCCGGGCGTCGCCGACGCCGCGGTGGTCGGGGTGCCCGACGACGTCATGGGCGAGAAGGTCGGCGCCGTGCTGGTGGGCACCGACGTGGACGTCGGCGTCGTCCTGGACCACCTCGACACCCAGCTCGCCGACTTCAAGGTGCCCCAGTACGTCGTCGTCACCACCGACCCGCTGCCGCGCAACCCGGGCGGGAAGCTGCTCAAGCGGACCCTGCGCGACACCACCGAGTGGGGCGCGCCGGTGCGGGGCCGATGAGCCCCGGACCGGGCCGGGGCTACGGCTTCGCGACGGCGAGGAAACGGTCGGCCATGGCCTGCTCGCCGAGGGCGTTGGGGTGCACCGGGACGTAGTTGGTGGACCCGACGACCGGCTCGACCCAGCGGGTACCGATCGGCTTGCAGGCGTCGTGGCCGGCCGAGGTGCCGGACTCGTCGAGGAAGGTCACGCCGGTGCGCTGGGCGGCGCGGCGGACGGCGTCGTTGAGCGCGGCCTCGATGCCGTTCAGGTAGGGCACGTCGCCGACGGCGACCGGCACGATCGGGTAGCACCCCTGGGTCGGCGGGAGGATCTGCAGGTACCCCGAGATCGCGACGCGGGCCCGGGGCGCCTTGAGCCGGACCGCCGCGAGCGCCTTGACCAGGTTCGGGTAGGTGCTCTTGTTGATCGTGTCGACGAACGTGGTGCCGTAGGTGCGCTGGCAGGGGTTGCCCTGGCCGGCCGTGGTGGCGGCCGCGGAGCCGCACGCGCCGATCGCGTTGACGAAGACGTTGTTGTCGTTGCCGCCGATGGTCAGCGTCACCAGGCGGGTCGAGGTCGACAGGGCGGCGAGCTGCGGCGCCACGCCGGGGAACTGCGGGGTGAAGAAGTCCTTGGTCTGGGCGCCGCCGCACGAGACGTCGGTGAGGTGGTAGCCCTGCGAGGCGGCCAGGTCGTGGCCCCAGTTGAGCGCCGACTGGGTGCACTGCGGCGGCGCTCCCGGCGCCGGCGGGACGATGCCGCTCCCGGCGCTGTAGCTGTCGCCCATGTTGACGTACTCCAGCGGCGGCGCGGGCGCCGCCGAGGCGCTCGACCCGACCACCAGCAGCGTGACGACGGCCGACAACGCGGCACCCAGCCCCAGCACCCGGCGTGCTCGTCCCACCACGGATCCCCCTCCGACGACGACAGGGACCGCCGGTCCCGCCCGGCCGCGGGACCGTCCCTGGGTCGTGGGTCGTCCGGGATGACGCCGGTGTTACGCGATCCCGGCGAGCCGCAGATAGGCGTCCCCCACCCGGACCGCGAGCTCGTCGAACCGGTCGGGCTCGTCGGCGGCGAGCTCGGCGGCCCGCGCGACGATGCCGGTCACCGCGGGGGAGAGGTCGGCCGGCGGGACCGCCGGGTCGGCCCGGCCCTCCGCGACCAGTCGCTCGAGGAACCGGGTGTTCCGGCGCTCGGCGCGCGCGACGATCTCGTCGCGCAGGGCGCGCACCGTCGGGTCGGCGAGCGCCTGGTGGGCGATGACGGTCAGGACGCCGCGGCGGCGGGTCCAGGCGGCGAGGTAGGCGGCCATCGCCGCGCGCACGGTCCGCTCCGGGGACGTGGTGTCCACGTCCTCCTGGAGGTCGAGGAACTCCTGGCGGACCCGGTCGGCCAGGGCCCGGAACACCTCGTCCTTCGAGGCGAAGTAGGCGTAGACGGTCGGCCGGGTCACCCCGGCCGCCGCGGCCAGCACGCCGATGGTGGTGCCCTCGTGCCCGTGCGCGCAGAACGCGGCCTCGGCGGCGTCGAGCAGCCGCTCGCGACGGTCCTCTTCGGCGAGCGTCCGCCCCCCCAGGCCTTGGCTTGACACCGCTGTAAAGTACCGCCGAGGCGGATCGAGGAGGAAGCCCGTGGCCCCATCCGTGGCGGGTCGGTCCCTGCCCCCGGTCGAGCAGCGGACCGTGCGCGCGGCCTACGAGCGCGCCCTGGCCGAGGTCCCCGACGAGCTCGCCCAGATCGCGCGCACGGCGCGGTACACCACGGCGCAGAGCCACGAGCGGTCACTGCGGGTCGCGGGCGGACTGGTCGGGCTGGGCGTGGGCCGGCAGGAGCCCGTCGCCGCCCTGTTGGACAACTCCCTCGACACCGCGCACGTGTGGTCGGGGCTGGGGCTCGGTGGCATGGTCGAGGTGCCGGTGAACACCGCCTACAAGGGCGGGTTCCTCGCCCACGTGCTCAACGACTCCGCGGCACCCACGCTCGTGGTCGAGGACTCCTACGTGGAGCGCATCGCCCGGATCGCCGGCGACCTGACGTCGCTGCGCACACTCGTGGTGCGGGGCGACACCGCGGCGGCGGACGGTCTCGGGCTCCGGGTGGTCGGCTTCGACGAGCTCGCCGCGAGCGACCCGGCCCCGGTGGCGCCGATCGACGCCGGCGACCTCATCGCCCTCATGTACACCTCGGGCACCACCGGGCTGTCCAAGGGCGTCATGGTCACCCACGCCCACGCCTACACGTACGGCTCGCGGGAGGACCAGGGCCGCCCCGTCCGCGGTGACCGGCTGCTCGTCACGCTGCCGCTGTTCCACCTGACCGGCCTCTGGTATGGCATCTACCAGGGGATCATCCACCGCTGCCCGGTGGTGCTCGAGCCGTCGTTCTCGGTGAGCGGGTTCTGGCCAACGGTCCGCGAGCACGGCATCACGGTCACGGTGATGCTCGGCGCGATGGCCGAGCTGCTCCAGCAGGTCGAGACGCGGCCCGACGACGCCAACAACCCCCTCGAGCTGGCGATCATGGCCCCGCTGGCCAGCGACGTCGCTGGCTTCCGGGCGCGCTTCGGGATCGACCTCGCCGCCGTCTACGGGATGAGCGAGGTCGGCGCGGTGATGAACGGGCCGCCCGAGACCGTGGTCGGCGGGGAGTGCGGGTTCGCCCGCGAGGGCTACGACCTGCGCCTGGTCGACCCCGACGGCGTTGAGGTGCCCCCCGGCACCGTCGGGGAGCTGTGGGTGCACCCGGAGGACCCGCGGTTGGTGATGCGCGGTTACCACGGGCTGCCGGAGAAGACCGCCGAGACCCTCGTCGACGGCCGGGTGCACACCGGGGACGCGTTCCGGCAGGACGACGAGGGCCGGTTCTTCTTCTCCGACCGCATGAAGGACGCGCTGCGCCGCCGCGGCGAGAACGTGTCGAGCTTCGAGGTCGAGCGGGTCATCAACGAGCACCCCGACGTCTACGAGAGCGCCGTGGTCGCGGTGCCCTCGGCGCTGACCGAGGACGACATCAAGGCCGTCGTCGTGCCCCGTGAGGGCCGCGTGGTCGACCCGCGCGCGCTGAGCGAGTTCCTGATCGAGCGGCTGCCGTACTTCATGGTCCCGCGCTACCTGGAGTTCCTCGGCGAGCTGCCCAAGACCCCGACCCAGAAGGTGCACAAGCACCTCCTGCGCGAGCGCGGCGCCACCGGGTGGGATCGCGAAGCCGCCGGGCTCACCCTGCGCCGGGGCGGCCGGTGAAGCTGCTGGTCGCGAACCGCGGCGAGATCGCGGTCCGCATCCTCGACACCGCCGCCACCCTGGGCATCCCGACGGTGGCCGTGCATCCCGACGACGACGCCGCCTGCCGGCACGTCGCGCGCGCCGACGAGGCCGTCCGGTTGCCCGGCACGGGCGCCGCGGCCTACCTCGACGTCGCGGAGATCGTGGCGGCCGCGGGCAAGACCGGCGCGACGGCGCTGCACCCCGGCTACGGGTTCCTCTCCGAGAACCCGGCGCTCGCCCGGGAGTGCGACGCGCAGGGCATCACCTTTGTCGGCCCGGCGCCCGAGGCGCTGGAGCTCTTCGGCAGCAAGACCGCGGCCCGCGAGCGGGCCCGCGCGGCCGGGATCCCCGTGCTCGAGGGCACCGCGGCGCCGACCGATCTCGCCACCGCCGAGGCCTTCGCCGCGACCCACGGCGCGGTGAGGGTCAAGGCGCTCGCCGGCGGCGGGGGGCGCGGCATGCGGCCGGTGATCGACCCCGCGGCGCTCGACGCGGCGCTGCGGGAGTGCGCCGCGGAGTCGCGGGCGGCGTTCGGGGACGGCTCGGTCTACGTCGAGCGGTACCTGCCCGGCGCCCGCCACGTCGAGGTGCAGGTCGTGGGGGACGGCACCACCGCCGTCGCGGTGGGCGACCGCGACTGCAGCGCGCAGCGCCGTCGGCAGAAGCTCGTCGAGATCGCTCCGGCGCCGGACCTGGCCGTCCGGTACCGACTGCACGCGATGGCCGTCGCGCTGGTGGGGGAGTACCGCGGCCTGGCGACCGTGGAGTTCCTCGTCGCCGGGGACGACGTCGCGTTCCTCGAGGTCAACCCCCGCATCCAGGTCGAGCACACCGTCACCGAGGAGGTCACGGGCCTCGACCTCGTCGAGGTCGGCCTCCGGATCGCCGAGGGCGCCACCCTGGCCGGACTGGGTCTCGCGCAGCCCCCGGTGAGCCGCGGCGCCGCGGTCCAGGTCCGGGTCAACACCGAGACCGTCGAGCCCGACGGCACCGTCGTGCCGCAGGTCGGCACGCTGCAGCGCTTCGGACCGCCGACCGGGCCCGGCGTCCGCGTCGACACCCACGCCTACCCCGGGTGGACGGTCAGCCCGCGCTACGACTCCCTGCTCGCCAAGGTCGTCACCCGCGGCGCGGACCTGGCCGGCGCGCTCGCCCGCGGCCTGCGGGCCCTGGACGACCTCGACGTCGTCGGGGTCGCCACGAACGCCGACCTGCTGCGCGCCCTGCTCCGACGTCCCGAGCTCGGCGCCCTCGACACCGGCTTCGTCGACGCCCACCTCGCCGACCTCGTCGTCGCCACGCCCGAGCGCGCGGAGCCGGAGCGCGCGGAGTCGGAGCCCGACGCGGACGCCGTCGTCTCCCCGCAGCACGCGGTGGTCGTGGCGGTGCCCGTGGCCGTGGGCGACCTCGTGCCCGCCGGCGCGGAGCTCGTGGTCATCGAGGCCATGAAGATGCAGCACGTGGTCCACAGCCCCCGGCCCGGCCGGGTCGCCGAGGTCGCCGTCGCGGTCGGGGACGCGGTCGCCCCGGGGACCGTGCTGGCCCGGCTGCAGCCCTCCGAGCAGGCCGCCGAGCTGCCCGCCCGGGACGCCACCCCGGACCCCGGCCACGTCCGCGCCGACCTCGCCGAGGCCCTCGAGCGCCACCGTGTCGGGCTCGACGCGGCGCGCCCCGAGGTCGTCGCGAGGACCCACGACCGGGGCCGGCGCACGGTGCGGGAGAACCTCGCCGACCTGCTCGACCCCGACACCTTCGTCGAGTACGGCGCGCTGACCGTCGCCGCCCAGCGTCGGCGGCGCGGCCTCGACGACCTCATCGCCCGCACCCCCGCCGACGGCCTGGTGACCGGCACGGGCACCGTCGACGGGCTCCCGGTCGCGCTGCTGGCCTATGACTACTCGGTCCTGGCCGGGACCCAGGGCGTCCACAACCACGCCAAGACCGACCGGCTCCTCACCCTCGCGCTGCGCGAGGGGCTCCCGGTCGTCGTGTTCGCCGAGGGCGGCGGCGGGCGGCCCGGGGACACTGACACGTCCGCGGTGGCCCAGCTCGACGTCCCCTCGTTCCGGCTGGCGGCGCAGCTCGCCGGCACGGTGCCGACCCTCGCCGTCGTCTCCGGCTACTGCTTCGCCGGCAACGCCGCCCTGGCCGGCGCGTGCGACACGATCATCGCCACTGAGGACTCGAGCCTGGGCATGGGCGGCCCCGCCATGATCGAGGGCGGCGGGCTGGGGGTCGTCGCTCCGCACGACGTCGGGCCGATCGACGTGCAGTGGGCCAACGGGGTGGTGGACGTCCGGGTCGCCGACGACGCGGCCGCCGTCGACGCCGCCCGCCGCTGGCTGGGCTTCTTCGCCGGGCGCACCGCGACCAGCGGCGCCGTCGAGCTCGGCGACCCGCGACGACTGCGCCACCTCGTACCCGAGGACCGGCTGCGCTCCTACGCGATCCGGCCCGTCCTCGCGGCGCTCTTCGACACCGACTCGGTGCTCGAGCTCCGCGGCGGGTTCGGGGCGGGGATCGTGACCGCGCTCGCCCGGCTCGACGGCCGCCCCGTCGGCGTGCTCGCCAACAATCCCGAGCACCTCGGCGGGGCCGTCGACGCCGACGCCGCGGAC
>NZ_JBVPVA010000274.1:0-1654 GCF_055612215.1 Actinomycetospora sp.
CGGGCAGATCGGTCGGGTGTGGGTGGACCGGCGCCACCGACGGCACGGCGTCGGGCAGGCCCTCGCGCTCGCCGGGGCGCGTTGGGCGATCGAGGTCGGCTACTCCCCCGTGTGCCTGCACACCAACGCCGCCGTGCCCGGAGCGCTCGCGTTCTGGCGGGCCTTCCCCGGCGCCGTCGAGGTCCACGACGCCCGGCCCGACGACCCCTGGTCCAGCGTCCACTTCGAGGTCGACCCCGAGACGGTCCTGTCGGAGGGCTGAGCGCTAGCCGAAGTGCTCGAGCAGCAGCTCCGTCGTCCGGACCGGGGCGTGCGCGGGGATCCAGTGCCCGACCCGCGGGATGCGCTCGTAGCGCCACGGCCCGCGCACGTACCGCTGGGAATCGGTCATCTGGCGCTCGGTCAGCGCGATGTCCCGCTCGCTCCAGACGCCGAGGACGGGGCACGCGATCGGCGGCATCGCCAGCGCTCCGGTGCCGGCGGCGAACACCTCCGGCGGCATCCCGGAGCGGTACCAGTTGAGGCCGGCGGTCAGCGCGCCGGGCCGCTCGAGGTCGGCGAGCTGCTGGTCCAGGAGCGGGTCGGTGCCGCGCGCGACGCCGTCGTGGGCCCAGTCGCGGAACCACGCCCAGTCGTCGGCGGGCATCTGCGCCTCGGCGACGCCGGGGAACCCGAACCACAGCATGTACCAGGAGAGCTGCTTCTGGACGGGGCCGGCGCCGGCGAACGCGTGCGGGTGTCCCACCGAGAAGGCTGCGAGCCGGGCGACCCGCTCGGGCGCGAACGCCGCCAGGGCCCACGCCACCAGGGCGCCCCAGTCGTGCCCGGCGACCCGCACCTCGTCGACCCCGAGTCGGTCGAGCAGGCCGAGGACGTCACCGAGGACCGTCCGGACGCCGTAGGCCCCGACCTCCGCGGGCCGGTCGCTGTCCCCGAACCCGCGCAGATCCGGGGCGATCACCCGGTACCCCTGCCCGACCAGGGCGTCGATCTGGTGCGCCCACAGCGTGGCGCGGTCCGGGAAGCCGTGCAGGAGCAGGACGGCGGGCCCCTCCCCGCCCTCGACGACGTTCAGCGTGATCCCGTCGAGCGCGACGCGGTGGGCCTCCGGGCCGGCCGGCATGGTCGTCCTCCTCACGACGTCGGGCAGGGTCAGGACGGTACGTGCTGGCGGCCGCGCACGACGACGAGCCGGATGCGGCGCAGTGCGCGCAGGTCGACGAGGGGATCGGCGTCGAGCACCACCAGGTCGGCGCCGTACCCGGGCTCGAGGCGGCCGAGGTGGTGGGCCTGACCGAGGGCGGCGGCGGAGCGGGTGGTGGCGAGCGCCAGCGCCTGCGGGCGTGACCAGCCCGCGGCCTCGTAGAGCGTGAGGGTGTCGACGAGGTCGTCGAAGAACCCGGCGCCGACGCCGGCGTCGTTGCCGGCGATCAGCGGGATGCCGCGCTCGGCGTCCCAGGCCAGCTTCTCGAGCAGCGGCTCCAGCTCCCCGCCCGCCGGCCAGCTCGGCCAACCGCGGGCCCGCGTCGGGACCATGACGGCGCCGGAGGCGGCGACGAGGTCCGCGACCGCGCGCGAGAGGTCGTGGCGGACCCCGCCGTCGGGGCCCGGCGGGGCCCGCCAGCCCCCGTGCTCGATCGTGTCGACCCCCGCC
>NZ_JBVPVA010000430.1:0-2279 GCF_055612215.1 Actinomycetospora sp.
GGAGATGTCGGTGTAGCCGTTGCCCTCGATCTCGAACTTGAGCTCGTCCTGGTTCTCGAGGGACTCGAGGTTCCACGCGACGTGGTGGAAGGTCCCCGCGCCGTAGCGCCAGGTGCACTGGTCGTCGGCGGTGTCGGCGACGAGCTCGACGTGGTTGCCCAGCGGGTCGTCCCCGACATGGAAGCCGGCGCGGTCTCCGTCCTCGACCACCTTGCCCTGGGAGTGGAAGACCTCCTCGGCGAACTCGACCATCCGCTCCGGCGTCGCGACGTGCACGCCCACCCCGTGGATGCCGTGGATCGCGCACTCCGGGGGGACCCCCTGCCCGGCGAACCCCTCGCGCGGGTCGGCGTCGTTGCCGACCATCGCGTACTCGATGCCGCTCGGGTGGCGGAAGTGCAGGCGCCGGCGGTCGAACACCTCGGCGTCGCTGACCTCGACGTCGTGCTCGGTCAGGCGGCGCGACCAGAAGTCCAGCGAGTCGGCGGGCACCGAGAGCAGGACCTCGCGGGCCTGGTTCGTGCCGCGCCGCCCGACGAGGCCGACCTGGCGCCACGGGAACGTCGTGAGCACCGCCGAGGGGTCGCCGGCCGCGTTCGAGTAGTAGAGGTGGTAGATCGGCAGGGAGCCGTCGAAGAGCACGGTGCGCTTGATGAAGCGCATGCCCAGGACGCCGACGTGGAAGTCGACGTCCTCCTGGGCGCCACCCACCGAGAGCGTGATGTGGTGGGAACCGCGGATGTGGGACACCGGGGACCTCCTCGTCCGGAGTGTGGATCGACCCCGACGCTAGGTGTGGCCCACGTCTCCCGGCTCTCGTTACAGTGCACGGACATCTCCGCCCGCTGCACGCCCGGCGGGCCGGGGCCGTCCGGTGGGAGGTGCACCGGTGGACGACGAGGTCCGCGACGTGGACGCCTGGCAGGGCGCCGTCACCGGGGCGCTGCTGCGCTTCGACGTCGAGTGCTCCCGCCCCGAGCGGTTCCGCGGCACCATCCGCCGCCGACGGCTGGGGGAGACGTCGCTGATCGCGATGACCTCCCGGCCCCACCGTGCGGTCCGCGACGCCGAGCACATCGACGACCACCCGGCCGACTACCTGCTCTCCCTGCAGCTCGAGGGAACCGCGCAGTTCCGCCAGGACGGCCGCCTCGCCCGGGTCGGGCCCGGTGACCTGGTCTTCTACGACTCCAGCCGGCCCGTGGAGATCGTCAGCGGGGAGGGCTACCGCAGCCTCTGCTTCCGGTTCCCGACGGCGGGTGCGGGCGCCCACCGCCGCGCCGGGGAGCTGACCGCGACGACCCTCGACGCCGCCCGCGGGCTCACCCCCGCCGTGGCCGGACTCCTCTCCGGCCTGAGCACGAGCCTCGAGCAGCCCGGCGCGGTGACCCGCCGCGGCGCCGTGGTGGCCACCGTCGGCCACGCCACCGAGCTGGTCCGCACGCTGTTCGACGACGAGCTCGCGCGGCGCGGACTGCTCGAGGTCCCGGACGCGCACGAGGAGCTGCGCACCCGCATCGACCGCCACATCGACGAGCACCTCGCCGACCCCGACCTCTCGCCGCGGACGGTGGCGGCCGCGATGTTCGTCTCCACCCGCCACCTGCACGCGCTGTTCGCCGAGGACGGGCGCACCGTCGGGAGGACCATCCGGGAGCGTCGCCTCCAGCGCTGCCTGGACGACCTCGCCGACCCGGCCCAGGCGGCCACCCCGGTCTCGGCGATCGCGCTGCGGTGGGGGTTCCCCAACGCGACCCGCTTCGGTCAGCTGGTCAAGCAGGCCACCGGCCGGACGCCCGTGGCCCACCGCCGCGCGGTCCTCGGGCGGGGTGTCGGGTGAAGACGGCCCTGCACGCGGCGGGGGTGGTGGTCGACGTCCGGGGCGAGCCGATCGGGAGCCGGGCGCTCACCGTGGTGCTGCTGCACGGTCGCGACCAGGACCCGGCCTGGATCTACGACCACGTGCTCGACCGCCTCACCGAGCACCTCCCGGGGGTGCCGATCACGTGGGCCGCACCCGCGGCGCCCGGGCGGTCCTGGTACGCCGGGCGCGTGCACGACGCCCTCGACCGCACCGCGGCCGAGCGGGACCGCGCCGCCGACGTCATCGACGGGCTCGTCGATCTCCTCGCACCCGGCCGGCACACCCCGGTCGTGCTCGCCGGGTTCTCCCAGGGGGCGTGCCTGGTCGCCGACCAGCTGCTGCGCGGGCGGCGGCGGTGGGCGGGAGCGGTGGTCTGGACCGGCGCCGCGTTCGGTCCGGTGAGCACGCCGTGGCC
>NZ_JBVPVA010000025.1:0-5292 GCF_055612215.1 Actinomycetospora sp.
CGTCATGTTGTAGACGTCGAGCTCGCCGCGGGTCGCGTCGAGGAACCACACCTTGTTCACCACGTCGGCGAGCAGGTCGGTGTCGTGGCTGATAATCACGACGCCGCCCTCGTGGCCCCGCAGGAAGCTCCGCAGCCAGGAGATCGAGTCGGCGTCGAGGTGGTTGGTCGGCTCGTCCAGCAGCAGCGTGGTCCCGGCGTGGCCGCCCTCGCCCGAGGCGGCGAAGAGGATCCGGGCGAGCTCGACGCGGCGCCGCTGCCCGCCGGAGAGGGTCTCGAGGGGCTGGGCGAGCACGCGGTCGGGCAGGCCCAGGTTGGAGCAGATCCGCCCGGCCTCGCTCTCGGCGGCGTACCCGCCGAGGTCGGCGAACCGCGTCTCGAGCCGCCCGTAGCGCGCGACCGCCTTGTCGCGCTCGGCGTCGTCGGCCAGCTCGGCCATCGCGGTCTGGGCCTTCTCCATGTCGCGCAGGATCTGGTCGAGCCCGCGGGCGGAGAGGACCCGGTCCTTCGCGAGCACCGAGAGGTCGCCCTCGCGGGGGTCCTGCGGCAGGTAGCCGACCGGCCCCGTCGAGCGGATGGTGCCGCCGTAGGGCTCGGACTCCCCGGCGAGGGCGCGCAGCGACGTCGTCTTGCCCGCGCCGTTGCGTCCGACGAGGCCGATGCGGTCCCCCGGCTGCACGCGGAGGGTGACCCCCGAGAGCAGCACTCGGGAGCCGGCGCGCAGCTCGAGCTCGGACGCGGTGATCACAGGGGGCCTCATCCCGGTCGGGGGTCGCGTCGCGTCTCCCGCGACGGTTCCGGCGGACGTGACGGGCGCCGGTCCGCGACGCGACGGCCGCGGCGGCAGGCACCGACGCCCGCACCTCGGGCATCACGCCGGACCTCCAGTGTAGGTGAGGCCCCCCGGCGTTCCCCGGCCGCGCGGGGCCGGGGTGGCTAGGGTCGCCTGTCATGAGCGTCACCGAGGATGCCGCCGCCCCCGCTCCCGGCGGGTCCCGCGACCGACTCGACGGCAAGGTCGCCCTGGTCACCGGGGCGAGTCGCGGCATCGGGCTCGCGATCGCGGCCGACCTGCTGGCCCGCGGCGCGAGCGTCACGATCACGGCCCGCAAGCCCGACGAGCTCGCCGCCGCGGCGGAGGGCCTCGGGGCTCCCGACCGGGTCCTCGCCCGCCCCGGCAACGCGGGCGATGCCGAGGCCCGCGCCGCCACCGTCGCGGAGATCGTCGAGCGGTTCGGGCGCCTCGACGTGCTGGTGAACAACACCGGCATCAACCCGGTCGCCGGGCCGCTCATGACGACCGACCTGGCCGCGGTCTCCAAGATCTTCGAGGTCAACGTGGTCGCCGCGCTGGGCTTCCTGCAGCAGGCGCACGCGGCGTGGATGGGCGAGCACGGCGGCAGCGTCGTCAACGTCGCCTCGGTGGCCGGACTGCGCTCCACCCACGCGATCGCCGCCTACGGCGCGTCGAAGGCGGCGATGATCCGTCTCACCGAGGAGCTGGCCGTCGAGCTGGGCCCCCACATCCGGGTCAACGCGGTCGCGCCGGCGATCGTGAAGACGCGCTTCGCCACGCAGCTCTACGAGCACGACGAGCAGGGCGTCGCGGACCGCTACCCGATGCGCCGGCTCGGGGTGCCCGCGGACGTCGCGTCGCTCGTCGGCTTCCTGTGCACCGACGCCGCGTCCTGGATCACCGGGGAGACGGTCCGCATCGACGGCGGCACGCTCGCGACCGGCAGCACGTAGGTCCTTTCACACCGGTCCCGCCCCGGATCGGGGACAATGACGCCATGGGCCTGTTCAGCTGGATGCGCGGAGGGCGCCCCCCGGGCTCGTCCGGGGTCGGCGCCGACGGCCGCCGGCAGGTCCTCGACCGCGAGGGCGGCCCGGCCGACCTGGAGCACCTGCGGCAGTTCGCGCGCTCGCGGCGCGGGGTGGAGTTCTTCGTCGAGCCGGAGACCACGGCGACCGACACCACGGTCGTCGCCGTGGCCGTCGACGGCGAGTGGACCCGCCGTCGCGTCGGCACCCCGCGGGCCGCGGCGCGCCTCGCCCGCAAGTGCGCCGTGCCGATCTACGACGTGACCGTCACCGGCTACCCGCAGACGATGCGCGACTGGAACGCGCGGGCGAAGCGTGATCGCGAGACGCTGCGCGCGTGGGACCGCGAGATGGGCACCGGGCCGAGCTGACCGCAGCCGGCACCCGAGCCGACCTGCTGGTGGCCGGCGGCGGCCCCGCCGGCTGGTCGGCTGCGCGCGCCTGCGCCCGGCGCGGTCTCGACGTCGTCCTCGTCGACCCGCGGCCCGACCGCGCCTGGCGCCAGACCTACGGGACGTGGTGCCACGAGCTGCCGCGCGGCACGGGGCCGGACGCGCTGCCCGACGAGGTCGTGGCCGCGCACGACGTCGGGTGGGCGATCGCGACGCGGACCCACCGGCTCGAGGACGAGTACGCGGTCCTCGACACCGGAGCCCTGCAGCGGGCCCTGTACGACGACGGGGTGCGGGTGCTGCGCGGGAAGGTGGTCGCGGCCGGCCCGGAGGGTGCGGTGCTCGCCGACGGGACCGAGGTCCCGGCGGGCCTCGTCGCCGACGCGACCGGGGCCGTGCAGGCGCTCACCGCGCACCGCCGCACCGGGCGGCGCGCCGAGCAGACCGCGGTCGGCGTCGTCGTCGACGAGGGCACGGCGGCCCGGGTCACCGGCGGGCGGCTGGTCTTCATGGACTGGCGACCGCTGCACGGCCTGCCGGGCTGGCCGACGTTCCTCTACGCGGTGCCGCTGGGCGGCGGCCGGGTGCTGCTCGAGGAGACCTCCCTGGCGCGCCGGCCCGGGCTGCCGCTGCCCGAGCTCGCCGACCGCCTGCGCCGACGCCTGCGGGCCGCCGGCCTGCACGACGCGGAGGTCCCCCTCGACGACCCGGCGCGCGTCGAGCACGTGCGCTTCCCCGTCGACACCCCCGACCACCGCTCCCCCGCGGGCGTCGTCGCGCTCGGGGCCGCCGCCCCGTTCGTCCACCCCGCCACCGGGTTCTCCGTCGCGCGCTCGCTGCGGGCGGCCACCCGCCTGGCCGACGCTCTCGCCACTCGACCGGACGATCACGCGCCGGTCGACGCGGCCGGTCGAGTGGCCCGGGCCCGGGACGCGGTGGGGGGCACGCGGGCGCGCGTGGTGCACGGGATGCGGCGGCGCGGGCTCGACGTGCTCCTGCGCATGCCGCCCGCCGAGGTCCCGGAGTTCTTCGAGGGCTTCTTCTCGCTCCCGGCCCGTCCGCGCCGCGCTTACCTGGGCTCCTGCGGCACGAGCGGCTCCGACCGCTCGGACGACGACGTCGCCGAGTCGGTCCGGGCGATGATGTCGGTCTTCGCACGTCTGACCCCCCGGCTGCGGGGGCACCTGATCGCGGGAACGCTGTGCGGCCCGGGTGAGGCGCAGCGCCCGTGACGTGAGCGGCCGGAGGGTCGCGTGCGTCCGTTCGGCGCAGGGCGCTACGATGCGCCACCTCCGGTACACGTTCGTTCCCCACGTCCGGAGACCGCGAGATCGGAGCACGCACCATGGGCGCCTACCAGCTCGTCGCCGTCGGCACCGACGGCTCGGAATCGTCCTACCGCGCGGTCGACCGCGCGGCCACCGTCGCGGCCGACTCCTCGGCCACCCTGCTGATCATCTGTGCCTACCACCCGGCGAAGAACACCGGCCAGGCCGAGCAGCAGCTCGGGGAGGACGCCGCCTACCACGTCGTCGGGTCCACCCCGGCCGAGGAGACGCTGCGCGACGCCAAGGAGCGCGCGTCGTCCAAGGGCGCGGGCGAGGTCGAGACGGTCGCCGTCGAGGGCGACCCGATCGAGGCCGTCACGAACGTCGTCAACGACCGCAAGGCCGACCTGCTCGTCATCGGCAACCGGGGTCTGAACAGCCTCTCCGGCCGGCTGCTCGGCTCGGTCCCGCAGGGCATCTCCCGGAAGGCGCCGACGGACGTGCTCATCGTCCACACCACGTGAGCCCGCGCGACGACAGCGCGTCCCGCTGGGGCGAGGCGCGGCGCGAGGTCGAGGAGTTCCTGCTCGACGGCGAGCGCTTCCTGCGGCGCGGGGAGGTGGCGGAGCGCGCCGGGGTCAGCCCGGAGCAGACCGCGCGGCTGTGGAGCGCGCTCGGCTTCCCCCGCATCCCCGACGACGTCACCGCGTTCGCGCAGGTCGACCTGGACGCGCTCGCGCTCGTGCAGGAGCTCCTCGGCGACGGGTCGCTCGACGAGGCCGAGGCGCTCGCGATCGCCCGCACGCTCGGCCAGAGCATGGCCCGGCTCGCGGAGTGGCAGGCGAACCTGCTGCGGCGCACGATCGCCGAGCGCGGCCCGGTGGACGACCCCGACGCCGTCGTCGACTCCGTGCGCACGCTGGTCCCGCTGCTCGAGAAGCTGCAGGCCTACACGTGGCGGCGCCACCTCATCGTCACGGCGGGCCGGATGCTGGGCTCGATGGCCGGCGACTCCGACGACGGGTCCGACCGCACCGAGGCCACCACGGTCGGGTTCGCGGACGTGGTCGGCTTCACCGCCCTCTCCCGGGCGGTCGACGCCGACGAGCTGCGGTCCCTGCTGGAGCGGTTCGAGGGCGTGAGCACCGACGTCGTGTCGCAGCACGGCGGCCGGATCGTGAAGACCCTCGGCGACGAGGTCCTCTTCGTGTGCTCCGACGTCGCGGCCGCGTTGGACATCGCGTTCGACCTGCACGCCGAGGTCCCCGACGCCGACGGCCGGCTCGCGCTGCGGATCGGCCTCGCCTACGGCGAGGTCCTCCCCCGCTACGGCGACGTCTACGGGCCCGTGGTCAACATCGCGAGCCGGCTGACCTCGCACGCCCGGCCCGGGACGGTCCTGCTCGACGACGAACTCACGGACGCCGTCCGCGAGCGCGGACTCGACGTCGACCTCCGCACGGTCCCGCCGCTGGCCGTGCGCGGCTACAAGCACCTCAAGCCGCACGTGGTGCGCCGCCGGTCGTGAGCTCGGCGCTCATGGCTCGGCGCTGGATGACCAGGAGCGCACCAGGCCGCTCCTGGGGGCCCGGCAGATGCCTGACGTGCCCATCGTCGCGCCCCGACGACCGAGGCTGCCGAGCGTGCCGAAAATCCGGGTCCCGAGGACCCGGATTTCGGCAGGTGTTCGTCGATCACGCTCGATGAGGACTACGTCGAGATCTGACGCCCTCGGACGAGCACTCGTGGTCGTCACACACAGCAGAAAACCGGGTCCGCAGGACCCGGTTTTCTGGCATCTGTCCGCAG
>NZ_JBVPVA010000180.1:0-2044 GCF_055612215.1 Actinomycetospora sp.
TGGAGCTCGACTCTCCTTCTGTAAGCCTCCAGAAGCTCCTAACCGAGAAGGCCAAGAGAGCCGCAGCAAGTGGGAAACGGTCCAGAGACCGGGCCGGGGCCTCTCTTCCCGAAAATTCTCCAAAGGTAACCTCTCCCAAAACCGGGGTGCATGTCACGGTAAGCTCACCTAATCCAAAATTAAAGTTATGGCTAGGTTTTGAAACTATGGAGAAATTGGCAATAGAGAATGGACAAGAACCTCTCTTCTACGAAGAAACAATTGCGGATAGGATAACTAGGGAATTTCCAAAGTCGAAGCCACCGAACTTGAGCAAGTAAGTGTTTCCTTCCCCCGCATTCCTCAATTGCTATATCCCAACAAAAGAATGGATGGCATTCCCGGACAACATTACAATCTCACGCAAGTACCTTCCGAAATTCCCATTGACCCATCTACTTGCTTATCTTTGGACTTTCAAATTTCAATTCACTTCCAACTACCTAACACTCCCCTCCTTCACAACCATGTGAAGGAACTTGTGAAGAATAGATTAGAGTTCATGAATATCCCCCTTGGTACTAACCTTATCGAGCCAATTTCCATTTTGTGTATGAGTGTCAAAAAAGGAGGAGAGAAAGGAGTATGGGCGGGCATCATCAAATTGCACCTACTCCACCCCGAAAGAGACGGAATTGCTATGCTCAAAGGACTAAGGCCTTTTATTCTTCAACTTGACCCTCTCCCGCACTTGAGCACTCTAGGGAAAGTATGCAAATCTTATCATGCTATTGCTAGAAACAATAATCTATCCGTCAAGATCACGAGTGATACATTGCTAGGAATCTCCCCTTATGCCCTTTTTTGTGATGTGCTTGAAAATAGTTTTAGGCGGGGGCATGATTTTGAGGTGGTTGATGTGCAAAAGAGCACATCCCAAAATCATGCCTATATAGTTGCACCCACTCCTCTTCAAGCCAAGAAGATCCAAGAGCTACACGTTTCTACGCACCACGAGATTTTGGAGGGCCAAATGAAGAAGGGGCCAACTATCACTCTCGAGCAAAAGCAAAGGAAAGAGGCTCTTACCCTCACCCTTTACAATCTTCCTATACTCATTGCATTGATACAACCTCTCTTGAAATTTGCAAGGCTTTGGGGACTAAAAACGTGGTAAGCATTTGGTTTCATAAACAAGACGGGGTGAGGCATAATGGAAGTGCTAACGTCGAATGTCTTAACCCGTATGTGTACCGGCAATTTGTAGGAAAGGAAATCAAAATTGGAGTCTACCATGTTGAAGTTACACCGCATCGTAGAAGTCTAGAGGGAAGCGAAAAGCCCCCCAAAGCATTGTTAGAAAAATTTGGATTTAACGATACTAATACTTGTTTGGTGAATACTATAGAGGCAATACAAAACCAAAGTCAAGGGGAGACAAGCGCCACCAAGAGCGACGTCTTCTCCATCATGAAGGAGGCGATCGAAGAGGGTAACAAGAAGCTCAAAATTGAACTAAACAAAGAGATGAAAGTCCTAAAAGATGACATAGTCAAAGAAGCCCATATCTACGCGGACAACATCAACGATAAGCTCAAACAACAAATGGTGGACATTCAAACTACTTTGGCCCTAGCACTTACCGGGATGCAACAACTTACCGGGGTAGTAAACCCAACCCGCATGCTCCAAGACAAACCAAATGTGGATTGACCACAAATCGCCAAGTAAAAAAACAGTATTTTACTAAATACTACCTTAGATATACATTTAGGTATAGATACAGTATTATAGCTAGCATACATACTAGGTTAAATACTATACCAAATAGTAGAATACGTAAATGTACTATCTATTACATGAAATACAAATACAGTATGTTGAATACTATACAATACATTGGAATGCGTACTACTATACCATATAGTAGATTACATAGTACTATGCAATATATTCCATACCATATGAAATACAAATACAATCACCTCTCTTTATACACATACAAACTTGACATACACTACGGATACTACCCAATATACTACTCCCATCCAAACAACAAAGTCTA
>NZ_JBVPVA010000379.1:0-39580 GCF_055612215.1 Actinomycetospora sp.
GATCGACCGGCTGGGCCTGGCCCCCGCGAACCGCAACGGGGCGGGTCAGGTGGTGGCGGCCGGCCCGCTGCCCGCGCTCGCCGAGCTGGCCGAGCACCGGCCGGAGAAGGCGCGCGTCATGCCGCTGGCGGTCGCGGGAGCCTTCCACACCCGCTTCATGGCCCCCGCCGAGGAGGCGCTGCGCGCCCACGCTGCCACGATCACCCCCGCCGACCCGACGCGCCCGCTGCTGTCCAACGCCGACGGCACGGTCGTCACCGACGGCGCCGAGGTGCTCGCGCGCCTGGTCGCGCAGGTGACGCGGCCCGTGCGCTGGGACGCGTGCCTGGCGACGCTGCGGGAGCTGAGCGTCACCGCCGCCGTCGAGCTGCCTCCGGCCGGCGCGCTCGTCGGCCTCGTCAAGCGCGAGTTGAAGGGTACTGCCACCCTGGCCCTCAAGGCCCCGGACGACGTGGAGAAGGCCGAGAACATGATCAAGGAGTACGCGTGAGCAGCTTGCGCCTGGCCCCCGCCGCCGCGGGTGCCCGGCTGCTGGGGCTCGGCTCCGTCCAGCCCGACACCGTCGTCACCAACGACGACCTCGCGCGGCGGATCGACACCAACGACCAGTGGATCCGCGACCGGGTCGGTATCCGCAGCCGGCGCATCGCGGACGAGAAGACGCTGCTGGTCGACATGGCCGCCGACGCGGGCGCGCTCGCCGTCGAGGACGCCGGGCTCACCCCGGCCGACATCGACACCGTCATCGTCGCGACCTGCACCATGCCCAACCCGATCCCCAACGCCGCCGCGCAGATGGCGGACCGCATCGGGGTGAACGGCATCGGCGCCATGGACCTCAACGCCGCCTGCGCCGGGTTCTGCTACGGCACCGGCGTCGCGGCCGACATGATCCGATCCGGGACCGCGCGCCACGTGCTCGTCGTCGGCTCGGAGAAGCTCTCCGACTGGCTCGACATGGACGACCGCTCGGTCTGCATCATCTTCGCCGACGGTGCCGGGGCCGCCGTGCTCGGCCCGGCCGAGACCCCCGAGGACGTCGGGGTCGGCCCGGTCGCGTGGGGCGCCGCGGGCGACCTCGTCTCGACGATCGGCATCGACGAGAAGAACTACCTGCGCCAGGAGGGTCAGGCGGTGTTCCGCTGGGCCACCACGAAGATCGCGCCGATCGCGATGGAGGCCCTGGACAAGGCGGGCCTGACCCCGGCCGACGTCGACGTGCTGGTCCCCCACCAGGCCAACCTGCGCATCGTCGAGGCCATCGCGAAGAAGCTGCGCTCGCAGGGCGCGCGGGACGACCTCGTCGTCGCCGACGACATCGTCCACTCCGGCAACACGTCCTCGGCGTCCATCCCGATGGCGATCGACCACATGCGCGGCGCGGGCCGGGTGCGCTCCGGCGACGTGGCCCTCATCGTCGGCTTCGGCGCCGGCCTGTCGTACGGCGGCCAGGTCGTCGTCCTGCCCTAGCGTCTACGCCTCAACCAGTCCCCAGGAGAAAGGAGCCACGTGGCTTCCAAGGAAGAGATCCTCCCCGACCTCGCGAGCATCGTCGAGGAGGTGGCCGGCGTCGACGCCTCGGAGGTGACCTCCGAGAAGTCGTTCGTCGACGACCTCGACATCGACTCGCTGTCGATGGTGGAGATCGCGGTCCAGGCCGAGGACAAGTTCGGGGTCAAGATCCCCGACGACGAGCTCGCGAAGCTCACCACGGTGTCCGACGCCGTCGACTACATCTCCTCGCACTCGTGAGCGCCGCCGGCCAGGGGGTCGTCGTCACCGGGATGGGCGCGACGACCCCGCTCGGCGGAGACGTGTCGACCACCTGGGACGGTCTCCTGGCCGGCGCCAGCGGGACCCGACCGCTCTCCGAGGAGTACGCCCGCTTCGAGCTCCCCGTCGACTTCGCCTCGCAGCTCGCCGTCGAGCCCGCCGAGATCCTCAAGCGGGTCGAGCTGCGCCGGCTCGACCGGTCCGAGCAGGTCGCGATCATCGCGGCCCGGCAGGCCTGGGAGCACGCCGACCTCGGCGACTACCCCGCCACCAAGGACGGCTCGTCGAAGGTCGACGGTCTGCGCCTCGCCGTCGTCATCGGCACCGGCATCGGCGGGGCGACGACCCTGCTGAACCAGGACGACCTGCTCGAGCAGCAGGGCCTGCGCAAGGTCGCGGTCCTGACGATCCCGATGCTCATGCCGAACGGCCCCGCGGCCCACGTCGGGCTCGAGCTCGGTGCCGCCGCCGGCATCCACGCGCCGGTCTCGGCCTGCGCGTCCGGCGCCGAGGCCATCGCCTGGGGCTGGCGGATGCTGCAGGCGAACGAGGTCGACGTCGTCGTCGCCGGCGGCGCCGAGGCCTGCATCGCGCCGATCACCCTGGCGGGCTTCATCCAGGCGCGGACCATGGCGCACGACTGGGACGACCCGGCACAGGCGTCGCGCCCCTTCGACACGAAGCGCAACGGCTTCGTGCTCGGCGAGGGCGCGGGCATCGTCGTGATGGAACGCGAGGAGTTCGCGACCGCCCGCGGCGCGACCGTCCACGGGCGCATCGCCGGCATCGGGACCAGCGCGGACGCCTACCACATCACCGCGCCCGACCCCGAGGGCAACGGACAGTCGCGGGCCATCGCGGCCGCGCTGCGGACCGCGGGACTCGACCCCGCCGACGTCGGACACGTGAACTGCCACGCGACGTCGACCCCGGTCGGTGACGTCGCCGAGACCGTCGCCGTGCGCAAGGCCATCGGAGACCACCCGGTGCTCACCGCGCCCAAGGGCTCGCTCGGCCACCTGCTCGGCGCCGCGGGCGCCGTGGAGGCGATCGCGACGATCCTCGCCGTGCGCGAGGGCCTCGTGCCGCCCACCGCGAACCTCACCGACCTCGACGAGGACGTCGAGCTCGACGTCGTCTCCGGCGAGGCCCGCAAGGTCAGTCTCGACGCCGCCGTGAACGACTCCTTCGGCTTCGGAGGGCACAACGTCGCGCTCGCCGTCACCCCTGCCTGACCCGGGGGCGTCGCGCGCGACCGGTTCCCCGGCGCCCGACGACCCGGCCCACGGACGGTGTGGTCCGCCGACCCGTACCGCACCGCCCGCCCTGCCCACCGCTGCCCGCCCGACCGGCGGGCGGCGGTCCGGAGAGGAGACCGCATGACCGCCCTCGAGGCCCGTCCCTCGTCCAGTCCCACCTCGACCCCGTCCGCGACGTCGTCGCTGCCCGCCACGCAGGAGCTGGACCCGCGCTCGCCCTACGTCCGGGGCGCGGCGCTGGTCGACGAGGGGACCTTCTCCCCGTTGCGCCCGCCGGACTCGTCGGGAGCGATGGCCGCGCACGGGCGCATCAACGGCTCCCGTGTGGTCGTCTACGTCACCGACGGGTCGGTGATGGGCGGGGCGATGGGCGCCGAGGGGTGCCGCCACATCGTCGAGGCGATCGACACCGCGCTGCGGCTCCGTTGCCCGGTGATCGGGCTGTGGCACTCCGGGGGCGCGCGGCTCGCCGAGGGTGTGGAGGCCCTCGACGCCGTCGGGCAGGTGTTCGCCGCGATGGTGCGCGCCTCGGGGCGCGTGCCGCAGATCAGCGTGGTGCTCGGCCCGGCCGCCGGCGGGGCGGCGTACGGCCCGGCGCTGACCGACCTCGTGATCATGGCGCCGCAGGGCCGGGTGTTCGTCACCGGCCCGGACGTCGTGCGCTCGGTGACCGGCGAGACCGTCGACGCCGAGGGACTCGGCGGCCAGGACGCGCACGGCCGGCGTTCCGGGGTCGTCCACGTGGTGGCCGACTCGGAGGCCGACGCGCTCGCGCGGGCCCGGCGGCTCACCGAGCTGTTCGCGCGCCCGGGATCGTTCGACGTGCGCGAGACCCGCGCGTCGGACCTGCGCGCGCTGCTGCCCGAGGCGAAGAAGCGGGCCTACGACGTGCACCCGCTGCTGAGTGAGCTGCTCGACCCGGCGCCGGAGGGCGAGTCGCCGTTCGAGGAGCTGCAGCCGCGGTACGCACCGAACATCGTCACCGGCTTCGGCCGGCTCGGGGGACGCGCGGTCGGCGTGATCGCGAACAACCCGCTGCGCCTCGGGGGGTGCCTGGACTCGCCGTCAGCGGAGAAGGCGGCCCGCTTCGTGCGGCTCTGCGACGCGTTCGGCATCCCCATGGTCGTGGTGGTCGACGTGCCCGGCTACCTGCCCGGCGTCGGGCAGGAGTGGGACGGCGTCGTGCGGCGCGGCGCGAAGCTGCTGCACGCGTTCGCCGAGGCCACCGTGCCGCGGGTGACCCTGGTGACCCGCAAGTCGTTCGGCGGGGCCTACATCGCGATGAACTCCCGCTCGCTCGGGGCCACGGCGGTGTTCGCGTGGCCCGACGCCGAGGTCGCCGTCATGGGCGCCAAGGCCGCCGTCGGGATCCTCAACCGCAAGCAGCTCGCCGCCGCCCCCGAGGAGGAGCGCGAGGCCCTGCACACCCGGCTGGCCGAGGAGCACGAGCGCACCGCGGGCGGGGTCAAGCGGGCCCTGGACCTCGGGGTGGTCGACGAGGTCATCGACCCGGCGCACTCGCGGGCCCGCCTGGTGGAGGCGCTCGCCGGGGCGCCGGCCGGGCGGGGGCACCACGGGAACATCCCCCTCTAGGTGCGCTTCGCGCTCGTGAGCACTAATCCGCCCTATGACACGGATTAGTGCTCACAGAGCGGAGCCACCGGGAGCCGAATGCCTCTCTGCTGCGTCCAACCCCCGTGGGAGACCCGGAGGAGTGGTGGCGGCAGATCCGCGAGCAGGACGGCGTGGCGACGCGCGCGCAGGCCCTCGCGCAGGGGATGACGGACGAGGTGATCGAGGCGAACTTCGCTGCCCATCGGTGGCTACCGATGTTCCGCGGCGTCTTCGCCGTCACGACCGGTGAACCGACACCGGCGATGTGGCGTCGCGCGGCGCTGCTCTTCATCCGTGGGGCGGCCGTGCTCAGCCACGAGACGGCGGCGGCCGTCCTGGGTCTGCCGGGCGGCTGCGAGGAGGGCCCGATCCACGTGACCGTGGAGTACGGCTCCTCGGCGCGGGGGTGCGCCGGCATCGTGGTGCACCGCAGCCGGGCGTTCCCGTACATCGTGCAGAAGAACTCCGACCCGCCCGTGACCAACCGCGCGCAGACCCTCATCGACCTGGCCGTGGCTGCGCCGACCGCCCGGGACGGCATGCGGGTCCTGACGGCGGGAGCCACGCAGGCGAAGGTGCCCGGGGAGCGCATCGAGGAGGCCCTCACGGTCCGACGGCCCCGGCGCTACCGAAGAGCGCTCCTGGCCGCGGCCAAGCTCCTGGTCGAGGGTGTCGAGTCGGTGCTGGAAGCCGCGTACGCGAACGACGTCGAGCGTGCCCACGGGCTGCCCGTCGGCAACCGGCAGGCCCCGAGGGTCGTCGAGGGCCATCGCCGGGCGGAGGACATCGAGTACCACGTGGAGTTCGGCGTGCTGACGGTGCGCCTCGACGGGTGGCGCACCCACGCCAACCGCCGGACGGCCCGTGTGGACCGCGCCCGGGACAACGCCGCCGAGCTCGAGAACCGGGGGCGCCTCACCTTCGGCTACGAGGAGGTCAACGAGACGCCGTGCGCCGTCGCGCGCCTCGTCGCGACCCGCCTCCGCCAGCTCGGCTGGACCGGGGAGATGACCAGGTGCACTTCGTGCCCGTGAGCACTATTCCGCCCTATGGCACGGGAAAGTGCTCACGAGCGCGAAGCGCACCTAACAGGGCGTCCGCAACGAACTGCCCGCCATCGGATCGGCGAGACGCAACGCGCCCCGCTCGGTCACCACGGTCGCCGACACCTGCCAGCACAACCGCGCCACCGGGACGTCCGGCGGCGCCGCGGCGGGGTCCTGCGTGGTGATCATGCCCATGGGCACGACGTACTCGTCGTCACCGACCGGGTCGATGCGCCGCAGGATCACCGACCCGATCTTCACCGTGCGGTTCCGGTCGGCGAACTGCGCCGAGGACACCGAGGCCGAGGAGGTCGCCGACGACGTCGCGACCCAGGCCCCGTAGTCCCCGGCGTTGCGGGCGTCGATCTGGCGCTGCACGAGGTCGCGGATCTCGGGGGCGCGTGGTGAGGCGGTGGCCGAGGGCGTGAGCACGACGGTCGGCGGCCCGGCCGACCCGTCCTCGGGCAGGACGACCCCGGCCAGGGCCGGCCCGGTGTCGCCGAGGGCGTCGCGTGCCATCCCGGCGGCCCGACCCGCGAGCACGGAGGCGACGGCGCCGAGCACGACGAGCAGCACGACCAGGGCGACCGGCACCGTGACGGCGGGCCGGGTGAGCGCCGCCGACCGCCCGCTCCGTGCCCCCGTCACCCCGGCGGGCGGATCGACGTGAGGAGCATGCGGATCACTGTGCCAGTCCGCGCCGCGGTGGCGCGGGCCGACCCACCGCTCAGCCGACCTGGTGCAGCCAGCCGACGGCCGCGCCCTCGCCCGCGTAGCGGTACGGCTCGAGGGCGTCGTCCCAGCGACGGCCGAGGAGCTCGTCGAGGGCGTGGTGCAGGACGTCGCGCCCGTCGCGGCGCGCGGCGGCCATGGCCGAGCGCACCTGGTCCTCGCCGAGGACGACGTCGCCGTTCGCGCTCGTGCGCCCGTGCCACAGGCCCAGGCCCGGGACGTGGCTGAAACGCTCCCCGTCGGTGCCGGGGCTGGGCTCCTCGGTGACCTCGAATCGCAGCATGCCCCAGGCGCGCAGGGCGCTCGCCAGACGTGCGGCGGTGCCGACCGGGCCGGTCCACGAGCACTCGGCCCTCAGCTGGCCCGGAGCCGCGTCCTGCGCGGTCCAGTCCAGAACGACACGGGCGTCGAGGACGCCCGAGATGGCCCACTCGACGTGCGGATTGACCGCAGGCGGCGACGAGTGGACGTAGACCACGCCACGGGTGCTCACTGCTGACCTCCGGTCGAGACGAGAAGCGTCTTCCCCAACGTCCTCGAGTCGCCCGTGGCCGACGATGTGCGTACCCACGTCCGCGGTCGCGCAGCAGTGTGCCCGCCGAGGCCCCTGTTGCGCCAGTGATCCGCGTGTCCGGCGTGTCGCGTCGCCGCGACCCGTCGACCAGCGCCGCGCGAGCGCCTACCGTCACGTGTCGATGACGGAGCGCGACGGTCCCGACGACGGGCGCCCGGCGACCTTCCGCGACACCCTCGCCGTCGCGGCGTTCCGGCGGCTGTGGGTCGGGCAACTGCTCTCGATCCTCGGTGACCAGGTCGCCCGGGTGGCGCTGACCGTGCTGGTGTTCGACCGCACCGCCTCGGCCGCCCTCACCGCACTGACCTACGCGCTCACCTTCCTTCCCGACCTCGTCGCCGGCCCGCTGCTCTCCGGGCTGGCCGACCGCTTCCCCCGGCGCGCCACGATGGTCGTGGCCGACGTGGCGCGTGCGGCCCTCGTCGCCGCGATGGCCGTCCCCGGCATGCCGCTGGCGGCGCTGTGCGTGCTGCTGGTCGCCGTGCAGATGCTCGCCTCGCCCTTCCTCGCCGCGCGGTCGGCGATCCTGCCGCACCTGCTCGACGGCGACCGCTACGTCGCCGGCGCCGCCCTGATGGGGACGACCTACCAGTCCGCGCAGGTCCTCGGCTTCGCCCTCGGCGGCCCGCTGGTCACCCTGCTCGGGGTCTCCCCCGCCCTCGCCCTGGACGCCGCGACGTTCGTGGTGTCGGCGCTGGTGCTGCGCCTGGGCCTGCCCGAGCACCGGGCGGAGGGGGTCCCGACGACGGGTCCGGGGCTTCGGGGCGTCCTGGTCGGGACGCGGGAGGCGTTCGCCCGGATCGGGCAGGGCGCCCGGGTCGTCGGCGGCGACGCCCGGCTGCGCTCCCTGATCGCGCTGGCCTGCGTGTCCGCGTTCGTGGTCACCGTCGAGGGGCTGGCGGCGCCCTACGCGGCCCACCTCGGCACCGGGCCCGCGTCGGTGGGGTTCCTGCTCGCCGCGAACCCGCTGGGGGCCGCGGTCGGCATCGTGGCCCTCACCCGGCTCGTCGCCCCGGAGGCGCGGGGCCGGCTGCTCGGCCCGCTCGCCGTCGGCTCGTGCCTGCCGTTGATCGGCTCGGCGCTCGACCCCCCGCTGGCGGCCGTCATCGGGCTGTGGGTGCTCTCCGGGCTCTGCTGCGCCTACCAGGTCCCGGCGAACGCCGCGTTCGTGGCCGCCGTGACCGACGCGCACCGCGGCCAGGCGTTCGGTCTCGCGGTGACGGCGCTGCGGGTCACCCAGGGCCTCGGCGTGCTGCTGTCCGGGGTCCTCGCCCAGCAGACCTCACCGCCGCTCGCGGTGGCGGTCAGCGGGGTCGTCGGTGCCGCGACGGCACTGGTCGCGGCGGGCGCGTGGCGGCGGGCCCGGCGGGGGCGTGCCCGGTCGACCGAGGGCGCCGACGGACCCGGCTCCCGGCGCGACCCGGGACCGCCCGGGACCCCGGGCACGACGACGGGCACCCCCGACGCCGCGTGAGCGGACGTCCGGGGGTGCCCCGTGCGTCGAGGAGCGCCGGTCAGCGCCAGTGCGCGTCGCGCCAGTGGGCGTCGCGCACCCAGTGGGAGTCGTCGCCGAGCGACAGGACGGCGGACCGGACCCAGTGCGAGTCGCCGCGGACCCAGTGCGAGTCGGAGGTGGTGTGCATGGGAATGCTCCTTCGTGGTCGCGCCCCGTGTCCGGGCATGGCGATGCCACGCGCCGCACGAGGTCCCCTTCCGGGTACGGTCGTCACGCCGGGTGAGCGCCGGGCCGTCGTAGCGACGAGTAGCCCCGGTCACGCTCTGCGGTCGGACGACTCCACCATGGCAACTGTGGCCCTCGGTCACCAGACGACGACCGGGCGTCAACCATCCAGGTGAGAAGCCACGAAAGGGTGATCCAGACGCCCTCGTCGGGGCCTCGGGCGGTACCGTTGGGTCACGAGCACGAGGGCGCGAACGGCGGGTGCGGGGGCTCCGCGGGAGGCGACCCGAGACCATCGCCAGCGGCCGCACGCAGCTTCGGAGGCAGCAGAACGTGACCGCTCCCCGCCCGCGGCCCCCCGGTCAGGAGACCGGGGTGGTCACGCCGCGCGATCGGACCACGGCTTCGTCGCTGTCGGTGCTCGTCCCCACCCGATGGGACCTGTGGTCCCTGCGGCCCCGGGCGCTGGCCTACGTCCTCGTCGTCGACGCCCTCGCCCTGGCCGTGATCGTCCTCGGCTTCGTGTGGCGGCCGGCCTCCGCGCACGACTGGGTCGTCGGCGGGCTGCTCTTCCTCGGCGCGGCGGTGCACGCCGAGGCCGCCCGCCACATCGAGCGCGTCCGGATCTCACGCACCGACCGCCCGTTCATCGACCTCAAGTCGATGTGGACCTTCGCGGGCCTGCTGCTCATGCACCTCGGGCCGGCGCTGGTGCTCGTCACGGTCACCTTCGCCTACTGGTGGATCCGCAACGAGCAGCATCCGCCGCCGCACCGCTGGATCTTCTCGTGGGCGACCGTCGTGCTCGGCACCGGCGCGGCCGCCCTGGTGCTCGTGGACTTCGACCGGGCCGCGCTGCTCACCTCCGCCGCCGGGCCCAGGGGCCTGCTGCTCATCGCCGGCGCGGCCGTGGCGCGCTGGACGGTCAACCACGGCCTCGTCGTCGGGATCATCCTGCTGCTCTCGTCGTCCCCCACCGTCCGACGTCACCTGGCGAGCCCCTCGGACACCCTGCTCGGGCTCGGCGCGCTCGCCCTCGGCGCGGCGCTGGCGGTCCTCGCGGCGGCCTCGCCGTGGCTGGTGCCCATCCTGCTGGTGCCGGTGATCATGCTGCACCGCGGCGTCCTCGTGGACCAGTTCCGGCAGGCCGCCCGCACCGACCCGAAGACCGGCCTGGCCAACGGCGCCGCGTGGGCCGAGATCGCCGCGAAGGAGCTCGCCCGGGCCCGCCGGATCGGCTCCGGCCTCGCCGTGCTCATGGTCGACCTCGACAACTTCAAGGCCGTCAACGACGCCCACGGCCACCTCGCCGGCGACGAGGTCCTCCGGGCGGTGGCCGCGACGCTGGCCGCCGAGGTCCGGGCCTACGACGCGGTGGGGCGCTTCGGCGGCGAGGAGTTCGTCGTCCTGCTCTCCGGGGTGGACACCGCGGCGGCGGCCCGCACCGCCGACCGGCTGCGGCTCCGCATCCGGGCCATCGACGTGACGGTGCCCGGCGTCGGCGGCCCGTCGCACATCCGCGGGCTCACGGCATCGGTCGGGTGCGTGGCCAGCCCCACGGCGGCGGGCACCGTCGACGAGCTCGTCGGGGCCGCCGACGGCGCGCTCTACGAGGCCAAGCGCGCGGGGCGCGACCGGGTGGTCACCGCCCCGCCCGCCTGAGCGCTCACCGGAAGGCGGCCAGCCCCGTCAGCGCCTGCCCGATCGAGAGCGTGTGCATCTCCTCGGTGCCCTCGTAGGTCAGCACCGTCTCCAGGTTCGTCATGTGCCGGAAGACCGGGTACTCGAGGGTGATCCCGTTGCCGCCGAGCACCGTGCGCGCGGTCCGGGCGACGTCGAGGGCGGACCGGACGTTCGCCATCTTGCCGAAGCTGACCTGGGCGGGGTGCAGCTCGTGCGCGTCCTTGAGCCGGCCGATGCGGGCCGCGGTCAGGTTCGCCTGGTTCACCGCGACGACCATCTCGGCGAGCTTGCGCTGCGTGAGCTGGAACCCCGCGATGGGCCCGCCGAACTGCTCGCGGTCCATGGCGTAGGCCAGCGCCGCCTCGAAGCAGGAGCGCGCGGCCCCGACGGCGCCCCACAGGATCCCGTAGCGGGCCTCGTTGAGGCACGACAGCGGGCCCTTGAGGCCGGCGACGTCGGGGAAGACCGCGTCGCCCGGCACCCGGACGCCCTCGAGCACCAGCTCGGCGGTCAGCGAGGCGCGCAGCGAGAGCTTGTGCTTGACCTCGTGGGCGCTGAAGCCCGGGGTGTCGGTCGGGACGACGAAGCCCCGGATGCCCTTCGACCCGGCGTCGGGGTCGGTCTGGGCCCACACGACGGCGACGTCGGCCAGCGTGCCGTTGGTGATCCACATCTTGGTGCCGTCGAGCACCCAGTCGTCCCCGTCGCGGCGGGCCCGGGTCCGCATCGAACCGGGGTCGGACCCGGCGTCGGACTCGGTCAGCCCGAAGCACCCCAGTGCGTCGCCGGTCGCCATGCGCGGCAGCCACTGCTGCTTGTGCTCCTCGGAGCCCCAGCGGTGGATCGCGAACATCGCGAGCGAGCCCTGCACGGACACGAACGACCGCAGTCCGGAGTCGACGGCCTCCAGCTCGCGGCAGGCCAGCCCGTAGGAGGTGGCGTTGGTGCCGGCGCAGCCGTAGCCCTCGAGGTGCATCCCGAGCAGGCCCAGGGCGCCCAGACCCTTGGCGATGTCGCGGGGCAGGGTGTTCGACTCGTACCAGTCGCTGATCCGCGGGGCGAGCTCGGCGGCGGCGTAGTCGCGCACCGTGTCCCGGATGTCGCGCTCCTCGGCGGACAGCTCGGCGTCGACGGCGAGGAAGTCACCCGGGTCCGGGCTGGCGGGGCGGTGGGGGAAATTCTCGGCCATGCGCTCCACGGTAGGTCCTCCGCGCACGTCCTTCAGTGCGTCGGGGCGTCCGGGGAGTGCCAGAACCCGGCGAACCCGGGGTGCAGGTCGAGGGCGTCCACGTCCGCCGCCGGCACCCACGCGAGCTCGGTGGACTCGGCGTCGGTGGGGTGCAGCGGCGGCGGGTCGCCGGCCAGTGTCGCGTGCACCGTCGTGTAGGACCAGCCGCCGTGGTCGTCGACGGTCTCGGCGGTCACGACGAGTGCCCCGGTGTCGAGCCCGGTCTCCTCGGTCGCCTCGCGCAGGGCCGCGGTCCGGGCGGACTCGGCACCGTCGCGTGCCCCGCCGGGGATGCCCCAGGTGCCGCCGTGGTGGCTCCAGACGGCGCGGTGGGCGAGCAGCACCCGTCCCCCGGCGAGCACGAGCAGCCCCGCCGCGCCGAACCGTCCCCAGTGCCGGTGGCCCTGGGCGCAGCGCACCCAGCCGTCGCCGTTGGCACCCCGGTCCTGCTCACGCGCGGCCACCCGACGATGATCCCTCCTCGTGGAGAAGGATGCGCGTCGCCTCGGCGTCGAGGAGGAGCTCCTGCTCGTCGACCCCGACGACGGGCGCCCCCTCGGCCTGTCCGCCGACGTCCGCGACGCGGGCGAGGAGCTCGACGGGGAGATGCGCGCCGAGCAGGTCGAGACCGGCAGCACCCCGCACGATGACCCCGACGCGCTCGCGACCGACCTCCTCGCCCGCCGTCGGGCCGCCGCGGACGCCGCGGCGTCGCAGGGGGCCGCCGTGGCGGGCCTCGCCACGTCCCCCGTCGCCCCGGACCCGCTCGCCCCGCCGCCCGGGCGCTACGGCCGCATCCTGGAGCGCTTCGGCCCGATCGCCTCGGAGCAGCTGACCAACGGCCAGCACGTGCACGTCGAGATCGCCTCCCGCGAGGAGGGCGTCGGCGTGCTGGACCGCATCGGTCCGTGGCTGCCGGTGCTGCGGGCGATCTCGGCCAACTCGCCGTTCTGGCGCGGACACGACACCGGGCACGCCAGCTACCGCTCCCTGGTGTGGGCGCGGTGGCCCAGCGCGGGGCCGACGCCACTGTTCGGCGACCCGCAGACCTACGACGCGGCCGTGGCCGACATGGTCGCGAGCGGCACCGTCCTCGACGAGGGGATGGTCTACTTCGACGCCCGGCTCGCCGCCTCCTACCCGACGGTCGAGGTCCGCGTGGCCGACGTCGCGGGCGAGGTCGAGGAGGCCGTCGTCGTCGCGCTGCTCGCGCGGGCCCTCGTCGAGACCGCGGCGCGCGCGTGGGCGGCCGGGGAGCCGCCGGCGACGACGTCGGTGGAGGTGCTGCGCCTGGCGCACTGGCGGGCGGCGCGGTCGGGGTGCGTGCCGGGCGCCGACGCCGAGGCCGGGGTGCTCGTGGACCCGCGCACCGGCCGACCGGCCGAGGCCGGCGCGGTGGTGCACGGCCTGCTGGACCACGTGGCCGACGCCCTCGGCGCGGACGCGCGGCGGGTGCGGGCCGGGTGCGCGCGGGTGCTCGCCGGCGACACCGGGGCGGCGCGCCAGCGGCGGGTGTTCGCCGAGGCGGGCGGTCACACCGGCGGCGGGACGCGGGCGGTGGCGCTGGACGCGGCCGCGAGGGGCGCTCCGCGCTCGTGAGCAGTACTCCGCCGTATGACACGGGATAGTGCTCACGAGCCGAAGGCACCTACGAGCCGGCGGCACCCACGATCCCCCGCACCATCCACGGGAACACCAGCGGGGCGCCGACGCGCAGCGCCGCCCCGTACGCGACGCCGGCGAGCCCCGAGGGCGCGAACCCGAGCTCGACGTCCAGCCGTGAGCCCTGCCCCTGCGGCACCACGGTGAACTGCAGCCACAGCCGTCCGGGCACGCGCAGGTCGGCCCGCAGGCGCAGCAGCCGCTCCGGCTCGAGCGCCTCCACCCGCCAGGCGTCGATCACGTCGCCCACCACGAGGTCCCGCCCGTGTGGGCGGCCCCGGTAGGCGCCGACCCCGCCGAGGAGCTGGTCGGCCCACCCGAGCGCCCCGAACACCCCGGGCGGCGTGTACCACCCGGTGTCGCCGCCGAGGCGCTGCAGCACGCTCCACACCGTCCGGGCGGACGCCCGCGCGTCGGCCCGAGTCCGCCAGCGCCACGTCGCCCCGCCGGAGCCGACCGGGTCGGTGGCGAGCGCCAGCGCCGCCGGCCGCTCGGACCCGTCGTCGGACGAGGGCCCGGCGCCGTCCCCGTCGGACGACGAGGGCCGCGGCGACGGCTCCCACTCGGCGGGGTCGGCCCCGTCGCGGCGGCGGCCCAGCGCGGCGCGCACCGCGGAGTCGTAGGTGGTGGGGCCCCCGGGCGGGGGCCCCATCGCGGCCACGGCCTCCGCGAGCGACGGCCCGCACACCAGCTCGTGGCGCAGCGACTCGACCAGGGGCTCCACCAGCGTGCGGGGCAGCGGCGAGAGCAGTTCCATGGCCGCCGCCGCCACCGTCGGGCCCCCGGGCGGGACCGGCACGGGCAGCGGCACCGCGATCCGCTGGGGCAGGCCCGCGAGCCGGGCGTAGCGCTGGACGAGGTCGAGGTAGGACAGCACGTCGGGTCCACCCACGTCGAAGGCCCGATCCACCTCCGGGGGCAGGACCGTGGCCGCGACGAGGTAGTGCAGGACGTCGTCGACGGCGATCGGCTGGGTGCGGTGGTGCAGCCACGGGATCGCCGGCAGCACGGGCACCCGCTCGGCGAGGTAGCGGATCATCTCGAAGCTCGCCGACCCGGAGCCCACGACGATGGACGCCTCGAGCGCCACCGTCGGCACCGGCGAGGCGAGGAAGATGTCGGCCACCTCGGCCCGGGAGGCGAGGTGGCGCGAGGCGTCCCCGCCCGGCGGGCGCAGACCCCCGAGGTACACGATCCGGCCCACCCCGGCGGCCGCCGCGGCCTCCGCGACGGCGTGGGCGCCGGCCCGGTCGCGCTCGGGGAAGTCGGCGTGGTCGAGCGCGTGGACGAGGTGGACGACGGCGTCGGCCCCCTCGACGAGGTGGGCGAGCGCCGCCGGGTCGCCGCCGAGCTCGCCGGGCACGACGTCGACACGGTCCGCCCACGCGGACCGCGCGAGCTTCTCCGGCGACCGGACGAGCACGGTGACCTGGTCGCCCCGGGCGAGCAGGCGGGGGACGAGCCGGGTCCCGAGGTATCCGGTCGACCCGATGACGGCGCTGCGCACCGGCCCATCCTCCCGGGCGCGCCCGGCCGCCGCGCATCACCCGCTGATGTTCGGCCGGCCCTCCCGGTCGGCCCAGCGCTGGTCGATCCCGATGAGGCTGGCGCGCCCCCGCATGGTGCGGACCACCTGCCAGATCCCGATGACGCCCAGGATCGCCCCGATGATCGGGTAGTGGAGGACGAAGGCGACGATCGCGCCCGCGCAGATCGCCCCGACCACGATGTCGCGCAGGGCCAGCACGAGCACTCGCATCGCGCACCCCGCTCCCCCGCCCGGTGTCATGGGCGTCACCGGTCAGTGTGCCTGCCGTGCGCGTTGGATGCACGTACGGTGATGGGAGCACGACGGTCACCGAGGGCTACTTCGATCTGTGAGCAGGATCACTGTTCACTCGAACGGCCAAAGTGATCAGAGGCCGTTTGGTCCGGGCGATCTCGGGCTATTCTGGTGAGCCGGTTGGCGCCATGCTGCGCTGACCAGGTGCCGGATGCTCCGCCCGGGTGGGAGACCACCCGAACGGGGAACCGGAGCGCACGGTTCGACGTCTGGGCCCCGGGGTCACGCCAGCCCCCGGTCGGGCATCGACGTCGAGGTCCGACACGAGGCACCACCCACGACGACCGATCCGTCACGGCGTCACGGACGCCGGGGCGCGCGAGCGTGCGCGCGCCGACGACGGGAGCACGACCCCGCACGCCACGGGCGCCGGACCCGGCCGCCCACCAGGACACACGAGTGAGGAAAGGACGCAGGACCCATGGACTGGGAGCTCGCGGCATGCCGCGACCACGACCCCGAACTCTTCTTCCCCGTCGGCACCGAGGGCCCCGGGGCCGAGCAGGCGACCGCTGCGAAGTTCATCTGCGGCACCTGCCCGATCCGCTCGGCCTGCCTGCGGTGGGCGCTCGACACCGGCCAGGAGGCCGGCGTCTGGGGCGGGACCTCCGAGGAGGACCGCCGCGCGATGCGTCGCGCCGGCCGTACCGGTCAGGCGCTCCCGCTGATCGCCTGACCCGCACCGACGGACGACGGGCCCGGTTCCCCACCAGGAACCGGGCCCGTCGTGTGTCGGCAGGACGGCGTCAGCGCCTCCCGGTGACCTTCTTGGCCGCCTCGGCGAGCACGTGCCCGCCGGTCGAGACGATCGCGCCGGTCAGGCTGAACGTGGTGCGGACCGCGAAGCCCGCGACCTGCCCGGCGATGCGCACCGGGTTGTACGACGGGGCCGTCTGCTCCACCTGGCGGGTGGCCTCCGACACCGACGAGTCGACCTGCCGGGCCGCCTCCCGCACCGACGAGTCCACCTTGCGGGCCTGCGCCTCGGTGACGCTGGTGATGCGCCCCGCCACGTCGTCGCCCACGGTGTTGAGCTCGCCGTCGAGGCTCGAGCTGACCTTGTCGGCGCGCTCGGCCTGGGAGGCCGCCTTCTCGCCAGCCTCCTCGGCGGCCGCACCGACCGTCTGGCCCGCCCGCTTGCCTGCACGGGCGGTGTCCTTCGCGATGCGCTCGCCCGCGCGCCCGGTGGTCTCCCCCACCTGGGCGCCCGTGGTCTGCGCGATGGCGGCGGCGTCCTTGACGGCGGCCTTGGGGGCCTTGCCGTTGGTGGCGGCCTTGGCCTCCTTCGCGACGCCCTCGGCGCCGGCCTCGGCCTGCGCGGCGGCCTTCTTGCCGGAGGTCTCGGCGCGGTTCGCGACCTTCTCCCCGGTGGCCTTCGCGTCGGCGGCCACCTTCCCGCCGGTCTCCTCGGCCTTGTCCGCGGCGGCCTTGCCGGTCGCGCGGGCGCCGGCGGCGGTCGCCTTGGCAGCGTTCTTGGGGGCCTCGGTGGTGGCGTCCGCGCCCGCCTTGACGGTCTGCGACTCGCGGACCTTGCCGTCGGTGCCGTACACGACCACCTTGCCGCCGCCGTCCTTGGCGACGATCTCGGTGGCACGCGCGACGGCCTCGACCTGCGTCGGGGCCTTGGCGCTGGCGCGCTGCGCGCCCTTCTTCAGGACCTGCCAGCCGTCGTCGGTCGGCTTCACGTCACGGTCGGCCATGGCGGTGTCCACTACTCCTCTGTCTCGGGTTCTCACGCCGGCGCTCATTCGTCACCGACGAGGTCACTGTGAGTGTTCCCTGGCCACGACCTGCACAAACACCCCTGGGTGACCACCGCCACTCACCCGGTGAGCGCAGCGGTGACCTTCTCCTGCAGCTCGAGGTAACGGCGGGCGGCCTCCTCGCGCACCTCGCCCAACCGGTCCAGCACCTCGGCGACCGCCGAGCCCTCCGGCGCCAGCACGTCGCCGTACCGGGCCACCAGCTCCGGCCCGACGACCGAGGCCGCCGTCGCCGCCACGGCCGAGCCCGCCGCCTGGCCCCAGGCGATCGGCCCGAGCGGGGTGCAGCCGAAGAAGTGGCTCACCCCCGGCGTCTGGACCACCGCGACCAGGGCCCCGGCGCTGACCACGCTCGCCCCGATCACGAGCGGGCTGCGGTGCCCGCCCGCGACGACGGTCTGGCCGAGCTGGGTCCCGACGAGGGCCGCGAGCGCCACCGTGCGCGCCCGGGCCGGGCTGCCGTACGGCGTCGCCCGGGCCTGCGCCCACGCGAGGGTCGCCCCGCCGGCCGTCGCCATGGCGCGCAGCGCGATCTCCCGGTTGAGCGCGTCGCCGAGCGAGGCCTCGGGACCCTCGGCGAGCAACGAGCGCGCGTCCGAGGCCTGCGGCGCCCGGACGGCCAGCGCGAGCGACGGCGCGAGGTCGGTGAGCAGGTTGACCAGCAGCAGCTGGCGGGCGGTCAGCGGCGAGGTCCCTGTCGTGGAGGCCCCCAGCACCGTGAACCCGATCTCGCCGAGGTTCCCGCCGACGAGCACGCCGAGGGCCTCGCGCACCGAGGCCCACATCGCCCGGCCCTCGACGAGGGCGGCGAGGATCGTCTCGAGGCGGTCGTCGGTGACGACGAGGTCCGCGGCGGCCCGGGCCGCCGGGGTACCGCGCCGGCCGAGGGCGATGCCCACGTCCGCGAGCCGGATCGCGGGGGCGTCGTTGGCGCCGTCGCCGGTCATCGCGACCGTGCGCCCGAGGCGCTGGAACGCCTGGACCGCGCGGACCTTGTGCGCCGGCGTGCCGCGGGCGACGACGCGGACCTTAGGCAGGACCGCGTCGAGGGCGTCGTCGTCGAGCTCGTCCATCTCCTGGCCGGTGATGACGGTTCCGCCCTCGCCCAGGACGTCGAGCTCGGTGGCGACCGCCTCGGCGGTGCTCGGGTGGTCACCGGTGATCATGACGACCTGCACGCCCGCGTCGCGCAGGTCGCGCACCGTCGCCTGCGAGCCGGCGCGCACCGGGTCGGTGAAGCCCACGAACCCGACGAAGGTCAGGTCGGCGACCTCGTCGTCGGTCACCTCGAGCCTGGCCGCGCCGTCCGCGGTGTCCCGGTCGGGCCACGGCTGCGCCCGCTCCGCGACGGCGAGGACCCGCATCCCCTGGCCCGCGAGCAGCTCGGTGTGGTCGACGAGGCGCTGGCGGGCCTCGTCGTCGAGCGGGACGCCCGCCCAGTCGGTGCTGCGGGCGATGACGACTTCGGGTGCCCCCTTGACCGAGAGGACCCGCTGCGCCGCGCCGTCCTCGCGGGCCTCCCCCAGCGTCGCGTGGTAGCCGCGGCTGGGGTCGAAGTCCAGCGAGGCGAGCGGCCACCAGCCGGGGCGCTTGTGCTCGGGGTCGACGTCGAAGGACTGGGCACCGAAGACCACGGCCCGGTCGGTGAGGTGCGCGAGCCGCTCCCCCGCCTTCGGGCGCGGCGTGGCGCGCAGCGCGGCGGCCAGCACGCGGCGCTGGCGCTTGCGCAGGCGGTCGGTCGGTCGCAGCTTCACGCCGTCGGAGATCGCCGACAGCGCGAGCTTGCCCTCGGTGAGCGTGCCGGTCTTGTCGAAGCACAGGACGTCGACGCGGCCGACCGCCTCGATGGTCTTCGGGTTGCGGACAAGCGCGCCCTCGGTCGACAGGCGCCGCGCGGAGGCGAGCTGGGCGGCCGAGACGATGAACGGCAGGCCCTCGGGCACCGACGCCACCGCGAGGCTGACCCCGGCGTGGAGGTTCTGCTGCATCGGCAGCCCGCGCACCGCCCCGGCGCCGACGACGGCGGCCGCGGAGGCCAGCGCGAGCGGCGTCGTCACCTTGGTGATGCCCGAGAGGCGGGTGTCGACGCCCGCGACCGGGGCGTTGGCCCGGGCGGCGGCCGTCGAGCGCCCGACCTCGGTGGACGAGCCGGTGGCGACGACGACGGCGCGGCCGCGGCCGGTCGCGACGGTGGTCCCCTCGTAGAGCATCGAGCGGCGGTCCGCGACGGAGCGCGCGATGACCGGCGCCGGCGCCTTGGGCACCGGCAGCGACTCGCCGGTCAGCGAGGACTCGTCGAGCTCGAGCGCGTCGGCGCGCAGCACGCGGCAGTCGGCGGGCACGACGTCGTCCGGGCCGAGCTCGACCACGTCGCCGACGACGACGTCGTCCGCGGTCACCGTCGTCGGCACCCCGTCGCGCAGCACGCGGGCCCGCGTCGAGGAGCGCTCCAGCAGGCCGGCGACGGCGCGGTCGGTCACCACGCGCTGCACCCCGCCGATCAGCGCGGAGGCGGCGGTGACCCCGACGACGATGGCCGCGTCGACCACTGCGCCGATCGCGGCGGAGAGCACGGCGCCGCCGGCGAGCACCGGGGTCAGCGGGTTGTTCAGCTCGTCGAGGAAGGCCCGGCCCAGCGAGGGCGACGCCTCGGCGTCCGCGGCCGGGTCCTCCTGGCGGCGCCGGGCGACCTCGGCGCTCGAGAGGCCGCGCTCGGAGGTGTCCAGGCGCGTCAGCACGGTCTCGGCGGGCATGACGTGCCACGGGGTGCGGGACACGCCCGGGACGAGGGTCTTGCGGCCGAGCTCGGAGGCCGACCACGCGCCGGCGCCCAGCGCCACGCCCGCGGCGCCGTTGACGGCGAGCCCGGCCAGCGACGGACCGCGGGGCGCGGTGCCCGCGGTGGCCATCGCGGCGCCGAGGACGGTGCCGGCGCGGGCGAGCGCGACCGAGCGGCCGGTGGCCGCCTTGGCGACCTTGACGCCCTCGATGAGCAGCGCCGCCGTCGTGAGGTCGTCCCCGACGAGCACGTGCGCGCCCCAGGCGGGGGTGCCGTCGGCGCGCGCGACGCCGACCCCGAGGTCGGCGGCCGCCAGCGCGCGGCGCTCGCGGGACACGACGAGCACGCCCGCGCCCTCGGTCTGCAGCATGCGCACGGCGCGGGCCAGCCCGTCGCCGCCGGGGACCTCGCGGTCGACGGTGCGGCGGGTGGCCGGGACCGAGGTGTCGGCCCCGGGCAGCGACACGGCGTCGCCGGCGTCCCCGTCCTCCCTGTCGGCGTGCTGTCCTTGATTCCCGGCGCCCTCGACGAGGCGCTCCGGGCGCGGCGCCACGGCCGTGAGCTCGTCGGTCCCGACGACCAGGGTGAGCCCGGCGCGGCGGGCGGCCGCCCCCAGGGCCTCGGCCGCGGCGGCGGGCTCGGGCAGCGCGCCGACGACGGCGACGAGGGCCGTGTCCGGCCCCTCCGGGTGGCCGTGGGACAGGCCCAGCACGACCGTCGCGCCCTCGGCGCGCAGCTCGTCGACGGCCTCGGCGACCCCGGGCTCGTCCTCCCGGCCGGGCGCGAGGGGCGCCAGCCGCCAGCCGGTCCCGTGCTCGGCCTCGGCCGTGGCGTCCGACGGGTCGAACAGTTCGTGCACCAGCGGGGTCAGCGACTCGACGCTCACCGGGGAGCCGTCGGGCGCGGTCAAGCCCTCGCCGTCGACCAGCACCAGGTCGCCGAGCATCAGTGCGCCCGTGGTGAGCGCGGACGCGTCGAGCACCACGGTGTCGATGCGGTCCATCCGGCGCAGGACGGTCGGTTCGACGATCACCGCGCCGCGCCGGGAGAGCACCCGCCCGAACGTCGTCGCGAAGCCCTCGCGGCCCATCCGACCGGCCTTCGGCAACGTCGCGAGCGCGACCCCGATCGCCCGGCGCGGGCCGGCGACGGCCGCCGTCAGCCCGAAGCCGGAGAGGGCGGCGGGCCCGACGTAGTCGCCGTGGCGCTCGATCGGCCCCTCGGGGAAGGGCACCGGGCGGGCGTCGAGCGCGAGCCCGTCCTCGGCGCTGGAGATGACCTGCTCCGGGGTGCCCATCAGCCGCGGTTCGGCGCGGGCGAAGGCGTCGTGCGCGGCGCGGGACTCGGCGATCTGCATGGCGCGGTACGCGGCGTCGACGAGCAGGCCGGTCGCGCCCTGACCGAGGCCCTGCCCGGCGGCGTTGGTCAGCGCGAGCAGCACGTCGGCGCGCTGGCGGCCCAGGGCGCGCTCCACCGCCGCCCGCAGGCGGGGCTGGTGGTCGACGAAGGACGCGGCCGACGCGTACTCCACCGGCAGCGGGGTGCGGCGCAGCACCGAGCCGATGCCGGCGAACCCGAGGCCCGCGAGGTCGGCGGCGAAGGCGGTGACGGCCCGGGAGACCGCGGTGCCCGCAGGCCCGGACGCGGGGTGCCGGTCCCCCGGCGCGTCCTGCTGCTCCTGCTCCTCGAGCAGCTCGACGAGGTCGATGAGGTCGTCGGTGATCTCGTCCGCGCCGGAGCCTCCGGGCTCGCCTCCCTCGCCGTCGGCGAGGGCGACCACGACGACGCCCAGCGCGGCGTTGACCGCCGCCCAGTCCACCGCCGGGTGGGCCGCGAGCGCCTTCTCGATGGCGCGCAGCAGCTCGGCGCCGGACTCCCGCGCCGTGGCGGGCACCCCGATGTGGACCCGTTCCTCGCCCCGCCACACGTGCCGGCCCCGGTAACGCGCGGGGTCGAGCGCGTCGACGGCCGCCCGCGCGAGGCCGAACGGATCGGCGATCCGGCTCAGCAGCGAACGCCGGGGGCGGGTGGTCTCGTCAGCGGGCCTCATGGGGGGTGGTTCTCGTCCTTTCCGAGCACGAACGCGGTCGACCGTCACCGGCGGGCGCGACGGTGCGCCGTCCCCCGTGCACGGGCCGGAGGGCGTCGCGTGGGGCGACGCTCGTCTCTCCTACCCGCGGGCATCGGATGGGCCAGAATACGTCGCGCCCTCCATGCCCGATCGAGCGACAGCCTACGGAGCGACGTCGACCCCTGGGCCGGACGAGCGGTGACCGGGGGATGAACGTCGTGCTGGAGAACCCGTTCGGGGCGCCGGCTACGCCCGCGCGCGCGAGACGGTCCGGAGGAGGCGGGCCACCCGTTCCCGCGACGCGGCCCGCAGCGCGGCCTGGCGCACGGCGGCGACCACGCGGTTGCCGGGGAGGAAGAAGTGCCGGGCGCGCCGCGCCGCGGTCCGCGCGACGTCCGTGCCCGGGCGTCGCTCGGCCTCCCAGGCCCGCAGCGCGACGGGGACGTCCGGGGCCGCGCCGTCGACGAGGGCGAGGTGGCGCCCGAGGCTCTCCCCGCCCGCGAGCGCGAGGGCGGAGCCGTGCCCGGAGTACAGCGTCGGGCACCACGCCGCGTCGCCGAGGAGCACCACGCGCCCACGGCTCCAGCGCTCGAGGTGGATCTGGCCGACGGTGTCGGCGTGGGTGGTGCCCGCGTGCGCGACGAGGTCGAGGATCTCGGGCATCAGCCCGTCGAAGTCGCCGTAGACCGCCCGGAGCGCGGCGACGGCGTCGGTCGTGGGCGCGGAGCCGCGGGCCTGCGGGAGGTCGGCGCGGTAGGTGAAGAAGACGACGGGGTCGTGGCCGGCCATCGCCATGAGGTGGGCGCTGCGACCCGGCTCCACCAGCACCACGTAGTCGCCCTGGACGAGTTCCCCGGGCAGCCGCGGGAGGACCGCGGAGACCACGACGTGGTCGAAGTCGTGGCGGAAGTCCTCCTCCGGCCCGAAGACGAGGTCACGCACCGTCGAGCGCACCCCGTCGGCGCCGACGACGAGGTCGAAGCGCTCGGTGCGCGCGACGCCGTCGTGCTCCGTCGTCACCGTGCCGTGGGCGGGCGAGACCGCGCGGGGCTGCGTCGCGAACCGCACGTCGACCGCCGCCGGGAGGCCGGCCCAGAGCGCCGCCTCGAGGTCGCCGCGCACGAGGGCGAGGCCCTCACCGTCGTCGACGAGCCCCGCCTCGACCCGCGAGGTGGTGCGGCCGCGGCCGTCGACGCCGGTGATGAGGCCGTTCGCGGGCAGGCGGCTGCGCAGGGACTCGTCGACCCCGAGCCGGGTGGCCGCCTCGACGCCCTCCGGGGCCAGCCGCACGAAGTACCCGCCGGTCCGCCGCGCCACCGCGCGCTCGCACACCGTGACCCGCCAGCCCGCGCGGTGCAGGGAGCTCGCCGCGGCCAGGCCGGCGATCCCGGCACCGACGACGAGTGCCCGCGGCCCGGCCGTGCGTGGGGCCGGCTCCGATCCACGTCCGGTTCGTGCCCGATCGTCCAGAGTGGTCACGATGACGAGAGTAGGCGCGTCCGCGTGGGAGCGCCGTGCGCGTGCCACGGCCCCCGGACGCCGGAGCGTGCGGGGGCCGTTCGGACGGTGCGGGAGGCCTCAGATGCGGGCGGGCTCCCAGCGGACGAACGAGCGACAGTCGCACTGGGCGCAGTCCTCGGCGACCGTGTAGTGCTCGTGGGCCTCGCGGGGGTGCTTGCAGGTGCAGAGGTCGACGAGCGGGATCCGGGCCAGTGCGGGCGGCATCGGGCGGCGGGGCATGACCGGGCGGTGGATGCGGGTGGGGTCGATGAGCTTCATGGTGAGGTGATGTCCGTGGTGGTCGCAGGGGTGGTCGACGAACATGCGGCGGCCGGGACCGGCCCGGTACCGCGGCGGAGCCCGGACGCCCGGTGGGCGCGTTCGGGCGACCCGGACCGAGCGGTGGGCTCGGTGCGGGCCTTCACTGCCTCGGCCGACTCCCGCCGCACCCGGGCGAGGTCCCGCCGGGTGCGCTCGAGATCGGCCAGGGCGAGGTCGCGCTCGTGCGTGACCTCGTCCACCCGGTCCTCCAGGGAGACGACCTTCCAGGCCGCGGTGAGGGTGAACCCCTCGTCGAAGAGCGCACGCACCCTGGCGGCGAGGGCCAGTTGCCGGCGCGTCCAGCGCCGGTGTCCGCCCGCCGATCGCGTCGGCCGGACCATCTGACCCGCGTCCAGGCTGCGGAGGAACGCCGGTTGCACCCCGATGACGTCCGCGGCCTGACCAGTGGTCAGGGCGGGTACGTCCTCGTCGTCGAGGCCCTCGGCGCCCACAGCTTCGTCGCGTCCTTGCGGTCGTTCCCGGGAGTCCCGGGACTGCTCGTATCAATGTGGACCGCGCGCGGCCCATCGCCGGGCGGCCCGTGCCAAAGTTCTACTCGCGACTGCAAGTTCTGTCAACGATCCAGAGACCCGGCGCACGCCTCGATCGGGGGCGACCCGTCTCACATCATCGAGCGATCCTCGTGTGCAATTGGGCCGGACGGGGGAATCCGGTGCCAGACTGCACCGTGGAGAGGTAGGGGGGTGGACCCGGCATGACTCCGACTGGCATCCCGGCGCTGCCGGACCGCCTCGCCGAGCGGTACGAGGTGGGCCCGGTCATCGGGCGCGGCGTCGGTTCCTCGGTGTTCCGCGCCCACGACACACTGCTCGGCCGCGACGCCGCGGTGAAGACGTTCCGGGTCGAGACCGACGCCCGCGCCCGCCGCGAGCTGACGCTCCTCGCGAGCATGGACCACCCCGGCCTCGTCCCGGTGTACGACGTCGACGAGCACGACGGCCGCGCCTTCGTCGTCATGGCGCTGCTCGACGGCGGGTCCCTGGCGGACCGCCTGGACGAGCACGCGGCGGAGTCCGGCGGCCTCGCCCTCACCGAGGCGCTGCGCACCGCCGCGACGGTCGCCGGCGCCCTGGACCACGTCCACCGCGCCGGTGTGCTGCACCGCGACGTCACCCCGGCCAACGTGCTCTACGACGTCGACGGTCGCGCGCACCTCTCCGACTTCGGCGTCGCCTTCGTGGCCGACGCCCCCCGCATCACCGACACCGGCCTCACCGTGGGTGCGGCGCCCTACCTCGCGCCCGAGCAGGTGCGCGGCGAGCCCGCCGGGGCGCCCGCCGACGTCTACGCCCTGGGCCTCGTGCTCATCGAGGCGCTCACCGGGCGTCGGGCCTTCCCCGGGGCCCCGCTCTCGGCGGCCCAGGCCCGTCTCGACCGCGAGCCCACGGTGCCTGCCGACCTGCCCCGCGCGCTCGCCGACCTGATCGCCGCGATGACACGGGACGACCCGGCCGTACGTCCCGGGGCGGCCGAGGTCTCGGTCGCGCTGCGCCAGGCCCTTGTCGACGCGGAGCCGCTCGCGAGGCCCTCGGTGCTCACCGACCCCGCCGTGACGGCGTCCGGTCCCGCCGCCCGGACCGGGACACCCCTCGCGCTCTGGACCTCGGCGCGCGACCGCCTCTCTCCCACCCGCCGTCGCGGCACGCCGCGGGCGACCGGGACCCGGGGTGTCCTCGTGCTCGCCGGCCTCGCCGCGAGCGCGGTGCTCGCCGGGACCGTCGCGATCGCCACGTCCGGACCGGTCGCGCAGATCGCCGACTCCGCCCGGCCGGCCGCGATCGTCCCGGGCGGCGCGACCGTGGGTGCCCCGGACCCGAACGCCGCGGTGCTCGCGCTGCCGCCGCTCGCACCGCCCCCACCGAGCGCGGCCGTCGCGCCCACCTCGGACCCGGGCGACGACGCACCCGCGGTGCGGGCGACGACCGCCCGCCCCGCGCCGGCCCCGGTCCGCGCGGCCGCCCCGACGCGGGAGACCTCGACGTCGCGGCCCACGACGAAGCACACCGAGCCCACCCGCACGACCAGCCCGACGAAGGACACCGACGAGGACGACGACACCGGCTCCTCGTCCTCGACGCCGCGGCCCGAGGGCCCGGTCGGCGGGGTGCTGCACGGGGTCGGGGGCCTGGTGGACGGCGTGCTCGGCGGCGGAGGCTGAGCTCGGATCCCGGCGGGCGTCAGCTCCCGGCCGGCAGCGGACGGCCCGGAGTCGCCCGGCACGGCGGGCCCCACAGCCCGCGCTTCGCGTCGACGGCCTCGGACTGCTCGCGCGCGAAGACCGGCGCGTACCAGAGCTTGCGGTCGGTGTCGGCGGTGACGACGCCCGCGAGCAGCGCCGCGTCGGTGTAGCTGAGCTGGCTGGGCAGCACCACGTAGGCCAGCCGCCGGCCGTGGTCGTCGACCTCGGGCACGGTCGGGTCCGGCACGAGCGTCACCGTCTGCCCGGACAGGCGCTCGTCGGCGAAGCGGAGCGCGGCGTTGGCGCCGCACTGGGCGGTCGCGCGCTCGGGCCCCGCGGACTGCGGCGCGCTGATCCCCAGGATCGCCACGGTCTGCTCGGCCCCGTCGACCCGGACCATGACCTCGTCCCCGGTGTCCACGCGGACGACGTCGGCGAGCACCGTGGGGTGTGACGCCGCCGGGGCGGCCGACACCGGCGAGGTGCTCGCCGCCGGCGTGGCCTTCACCGGCACCGTGCCCGGACCCGGCGCGGTGACCCGGCCGACCACCAGCCCGAGGGCGAGCAGCACCACCCCGGCCAGCACCGCCAGCAGCAGCGGGAGGCGCGCACGCCAGGCGCCGACGGGCACGGCGTGGTGTGTCCCGGTGGTCGGACCGGTCGGGCGCGGGCCGGTGACCGGGCCGTCGAACTGCCCACCCGCGTGGGTGCCCATCGTGCGCGCCTCCACCTCTCCGGTCCGAGGTCGGTCTGGACCCAGCGTCCGCGCGCTCAATCATCTCGGTTCGCGGCCGCACGGGTGGTCATGGGTGGTGAACGGGTGACCCGGGCAACCCCGGGCCGTGAAGAAGCTGATCAACGAGCAGGCGGACGTCGTACGCGAGGCCCTGGAGGGCGTGGCGCGCGCGACGACGCGCGCGGCGCTCGTCGAAGGGACGACCGTACTGGTACGGACGGACCTGCCCGACGACCACGTCGCGGTGATCGCCGGCGGGGGCGTCCGGGGCTCGGCGTCGATCACCGCGGCTCAGAGCCCCCGGGCCAGGCTCCTGACGTCGAGGCGGCGCAGGACCCGATCGGCGACCTCCGGGTCGGTGCCGGGCTCGGAGCGGGCGGCCACGACCTCGCGCCGGGCCGCCGCGAGGGCGACCGCCTGCAGCCTCCCCCACTGCTCTCGGCGGCGCTTGAGGCGGGCGAGCCGCTCGCGGTAGTCGTCGTCGCGGTCGTCGTCGGCGTCCTGCGGGCGCGGGACGTCGTCGCCGGAGAGCGCCGTCCCCATCCGCGCGAACCGGGCGCGCAGCTCGTCGAGCACCTGCTCGCCCTGCTCGTCGTCGACGCCGAGGGCGGCCCGGTCCACCGAGGCCAGCTCGTCGAGCGCCGCGCGCCGGGCCCGGGACGCCATCCGGCGCTCGGCCTCCCCGGCCGCGTCGGCGTCCTCCCGGAGCCCGAGCACGCGGATCAGCACCGGCAGCGTCACCCCCGGCCCGACCAGGGTCACGACGAGCACCGAGCAGGCCACGATCACGAGCTCGGCGCGGTCGGGGAACGGCGCGCCGGTGTCCAGGGTCGTCGGGATGGCGAGCGCCAGCGCGAGCGTCGCGAGCCCCCGCATCCCGGCCCACCCGAGCACCAGCGCCTCGGCGGGCGTCGCCGGCACCGCTCGCGCGGCGGGGGTGGCCCGGCCGCGCCGCACACTCACGAGGGCCAGCCCCATCCACAGCAGGCGCACGCCGACCACGACCCCGCAGACGATCCCGGCGTGCGCGAGGATCGTGCCGAGGGAGCGGTCGGCCTGGCCGATGACGCTGCGCAGCTCGAGCCCGATCAGCGCGAACGCCACCCCCGTCACCAGCATCTCGACGACGTTCCAGAACGCCGCGCCGGTGAGGCGCGCCTCGGACGCGTCGGCGTCGGAGTGCTGGCGCAGCTGCAGGGCCGCGACGACGACCGCGATCACCCCCGAGGCGTGCAGCGCGTCCGCGGCGAGGTACACCGCGAACGGCAGCACGAGGGTCAGGCCGCTGCCGGCGACGACGTCGGTGAGCCGGTCGAGGACCCGGCGCGCGAGCCACGCCGCGACGAGCCCGATCGCGATGGCCACCGCGGCGCCGTAGAGGAAGCCCAGGGTCAGCCCGAGCGCACCGAGGTCGTTGCCCGCGACGGCGGCCGCGACCGCCGTCTGGAAGATCACCAGCGCCGTCGCGTCGTTGAACAGCCCCTCGCTCTGCAGCGTCGCCATGAGCCGCCGCGGCACGCGCAGCGGGCCGGCGACCGCCTCGACGGCGACCGGGTCCGGCGGCGCGACGGCCGCCCCGATCGCGAGCGCCGCGGCCACCCCGATGCCGGTGAGCGCGACGAGCGTGCCCGCCACGGCGGCGACGGTGGCGAGGACGAGCCCGACCGCGAGGAACGCGATCGTGCGCCAGCGCAGCCGGAAGAGGGCCCACGAGGTGCGCTGGGCGGTGGCGTAGAGCAGCGGGGGCAGGAAGAGCGGCAGGATCAGGTCCGGCTCGATGTCCGGCGCCTCGATGCCCGGCACGAAGGCGGCGCCGGCGCCGAGGAGCAGGAGCAGCACCGGCCAGGGCAGGCGCAGGCGGTCACCGGCGCCCGCGAACAGCACCGCCGCCAGCATCGCGCCGACGACGACGAGGAGCACGGCCACCGGACGACCCTGCCAGACCGGATGCCCGCGTGATCCGCCCCGGGCGGTGATCGGGTCGCCCCGGGCGCGGCCCCGCGCCGGGCCGTCGGGGGGCGGGTCGGGCCACAGGGCATGCTGCACCGCGTGCCGAACTTCGGGGACTTCCTCAACCGCGCCGTGCAGGTCGGGCTCGACCTGCTGAACTCCTCGGGCAAGGACGACGGGCGCCGGCAGCAGGCGGGTCCGCCGCCCCCGGGCCCCGGCGGGGACGGGCGCGGGGTCCGCACGGTGCCCTCGTCCGAGCGGGCCCGCGAGATCACCTACGCCCCCGACCTCGACGGGGCCGCCGACCCGGGCGAGATCGTCTGGACCTGGGTGCCCTTCGAGGAGGACGCCTCGCAGGGCAAGGACCGGCCGGTGCTCGTCGTCGCGCGGGCCGCCGAGACCGGCGAGCTGCTCGGGCTGATGCTCTCCTCGCAGGGCCACCGCGCGGACGACGCGAACTGGGTCCCGATCGGCTCCGGGCCCTGGGACCGCGAGGGCCGCGAGTCCTACGTGCGGCTCGACCGCGTGCTCGAGGTGCCCGAGCACGGCATCCGGCGCGAGGGCGCGGTCGTCCCGCGGGACCGGTTCGACGCGGTGGCGGGCGAGTTGCGCGGGTCCTACGGCTGGCGGTGAGCCCGTCCCCGACGCTCAGGCGACGGTGAACCACGCCAGGCAGGCCACGCCGGCGACGATGCAGTACACCCCGAACGGCCGCATCGACCGGTGCTCGAAGTAGCGGGTCAGGAACCGGACGGAGAGATAGGCGCCGACCCCCGACAGCACGCTGCCCAGCAGCACCGGGCCGCGGATGCCGTCGCCGGCCGGGCCCGCGAGGTCGCCGACCTTGAGCACGCCCGCCGCGAGGATGACCGGCGTCGCGAGCAGGAACGCGAAGCGCGCCGCGTCCTCGTGGGAGAGCTTGGCGAGCAGGCCGGCGCCGATCGTGGCGCCCGAGCGGCTGATCCCGGGGAGCAGCGCGAGGATCTGCGTGGCGCCGATGAGCACGGCCGTGAGCAGCGGGAGCGTGGCCACCCGGGCATCGGAGCGCTCCTCCGCGGTGCGCACCGTGGCCAGGCCCACCCCCGCGCCGCCCGGCATCACCTCGGTCGGCGCGTCGAGGCGGACGGTGGGGGCCTCGAGGGCGTCGCGGTCGGGCCCCGCGTGCGCCCCGGCGACCGACCGGCGGCGGGTCAGCCCTTCGACGACGAGGAGCAGCACCCCGTTGAGCACCAGGAAGATCGCCGTCGGCACCGGCTTGGCGAGCAGCGTCCGGAAGAGGTGGTCGAGCACGAGCCCGGCGAGCCCGACGGGGATCGTCGCCAGCACCAGCAGCCAGGCGAGCCGCTGGTCGGCGGTCTCGACGCGCCGGTCCCGGACGCTGGTGCCCAGCCCGCGCAGGATCCGGACCCAGTCGCGCCAGAAGTAGACGATCATGGCGAGGGCCGTCGCGACGTGCAGGCCCACGATGAAGGCCAGGTAGGGCGACCCGGGCGCGGACACGTCGAGATCGCGCGCCCAGGAACCGCCGATCACGGCGGGCACCAGGATGGAATGGCCCAGACTGGACACCGGGAACAATTCGGCGACGCCCTGCAGCGCGCCGATCACGGCGGCCTCGAGCCAACTCAGATGTGCCGACACCGGGGGTCCTCTCGTTCGCGATCCGTCCACCCACGCATCGGGAGTCGAGGCTAACCACGCCTCACCGCGCTCTCCGGGACCGGGCGTACCCCCGGTCGCCGCCGGTCAGCGGTCTGCGCCGAATTCGCAAAGGCCCGGTCAAACGGGGGGTTCCGTCCGGGAAAAGGGGGCGGGTCGGACGTGCCGGAGCGAGAAAGGTTGCTAATGTGCGCCGGTCGGATCACGACCCGGTCACGCTCCCCAGCGCTCCCCCGACCGGGCCGCCCGGAGAAGAAGGTGACCCCGCACCATGACCGCTGCCTACGGACCCACCGGCGCCGCGCTCCCACGGAGCGTCAACCCCCTGGCCGCCAACCCGGTCACGACCGTCCTCGGCCTCGCCGCCGGCGCGGTCGGCGCGGCGGTCGTCGGGACCCAGGCGGCGCAGGGCGACCTGCCCGACCTGCCCTCCGCCGCGACCGTGACCGCCGACCTGCACCTCACCGCCGGCGCCAGCCCGGCGAGCGCCTCCTCCGCGCGGGCCGCCGTGACGCCGGTGAGCGCCGAGCCCACCTCGGCCGCGGCCACCGTGCCCGAGCTGACGAAGGCCGCGGGCCGGGCGCACCAGCAGCAGAAGATCGAGTCCGCGGTCGACCGCTTCGAGTCGAAGATCGGCTCCACGCAGTACGAGAACTGGTGCGAGCGGGCCGTCGAGAACGCGTTCGGCACCCAGGGGCACTACGCGAGCGCGATCCAGGACTGGGAGTCCCAGGACCAGCACTCGGACTGGCAGCACGCCCCCCGCGGCGCCATGGTCTTCTACGACACCTCCTCCGACGGCCACGTGGCGCTCTCCCTCGGCGACGGCCGCGTCGTCTCCTCGAGCGCCCACCACCAGGTCGGCATCGTCCCGGTCGGCTACTTCCAGCACCCGCTGGGCTGGGCGTACGCCCCGTACTGATCATCCGCCCCGCCGTCGGACCCCTCGGATAGGGTGATCGCCTCCACCCAGGGAGGGGGGCCGACGGTGACCACCAGTGCTCCCACGCGTCCGTCCGCCCCGGACGACGCCCCCGGACGGCCGCCGTGGCGCCGCCGGATGGCCGAGCTGCGGGAGCTCGGACGGGGCTCGCGCGTCGGGCGGCTCGCGAGTCTCGCCGCGGCCACCCTCGCGCTGGTCCTGCTCGCCGGGGTCCTCGCGCTGGTGGCCACGCTGCGCACGCAGGCTGCGAGCGAGGACGTCGTCACCCGCAGCGCCCCGCTGACCGCGGCGACCCAGGAGCTCTACCGGGCCCTCTCCGACGCCGACGCGAGCGCCGGCCAGGGCTTCCTGCTCGGCGCCGCGGAGCCGGACTCGCTGCGGCTGCGCTACCAGACCGACCTCGCCGCGGCGGGGCGCGCGCTCGCCGTCGTCGGCTCCTCGTCGGGGCAGGACGCGGTCGCCGGCCCCGTCACGACGCTCACCACGGGGGTGCCGGTCTACGCCGGGCTGGTCGAGACCGCCCGCACGGCCGACCGGCAGGGCCTCACCTACGGGGCCGCGTACCTGCGCGAGGCGTCCTCGTTCCTGCGCACCACCCTGCTCCCCGCGGCCCAGGAGGCCTACGACGCGCAGGCGGCCGCCCTCGCGGACGACCAGGCGGTGGCCGACGGTGGGACCCCGGGGGTGCTCGCGCTGGTCGCCGTCGTCGCCGCGCTCGTGGCGATCTGGGTGCTGCACCGGCGCATCGCGCGCACGACGAAGCGGCGGCTGACGCCGGGCGTCGCGCTGGCCGGCGGCGCGGTCGGGCTGCTGCTGGTCTGGGGGGTGATCGCGCTCGGGCTCTGCGCCGTGTTCACCGCCTCGGCCCGCGACGACGGGTCGGAGCCGAACCGCGAGCTGGTCGCGGCCCGCTTCGCGGTCCTGCAGTCGCGCAGCGACGAGGTGCTCACCCTCGTCGCGCGGTCGGCCGGCGGCGACTACGAACAGGACTACGTGCGCCGCAGCATCGGGCTCTACGGCTGGCAGGGCCTGCTCGACCGCGCCCGGGACGCGGCGGGGCCGGGGTCGGTCGCGGACGACGCGACGACCGCCGCGACCGTCGGTCGCCGCGGCATCGTCGCGCACGAGCTGGTGCGCAGCCTCGACGTCTCCGGCGACTACGACGAGGCCGTGGCGCTCGCGCTGTCGACCGCCCCCGACGGCGGGCAGGGCTCGGTCCAGCAGGTCCAGGACGCGCTCGACCACGCCGTCACGACGACGGCCGAGACCGCCGCCGCCGACGCCGCGGCCGCGGACACCGCGACGACCCTGCTCGCCGTCGGGGTCGTGCTGCTCACCCTCGTGGCCGCCGGCGGCCTCGTCGCCGGGGTGTGGCCCCGGCTGCAGGAGTACCGGTGAGGACGCGGGCCGCGCTGGTGGCGGTCGTGCTGGTGACACTGCTCGCGGGATGCGCGCGGGCGGCCCCGGCGGCCCCCGTCGAGCCGGTGCGCCCGGTGCCCGCCGGCGCCACGGTCGTCACCGGCGCCCCGCCCGCGGTGACCGACGCGAGCTGCGGCGACCCGCGGGTGAGCGCCACCCCGACGCCCGAGCCGCCGCCCGGCGCGATGCCCGCCGGCTCGACGATGGCCCGGATCGCGGCCCGCGGCGCGCTGATCGTCGGGATCGACCAGAGCACGGTCCCGCTGAGCTACCGCGATCCCCGCTCCGGCGTGCTGACCGGACTCGACGTGCGGTTCGCCCAGGAGATGGCCCGCGCGATCTTCGGCGACCCGAACCGGGTCCGCTTCCGCATCGAGAGCTCCGCGCAGCGCATCCCGAACCTGCTCGCCGGCAACGTGGACCTCGTCGTCCAGGCGATGACGGTGACGTGCGCGCGCAAGCGGCAGATCGGGATGTCGTCGGTGTACTACGAGGCCGCGCAGCGCATCGCGGTCCCGGCGGTCTCCCCCGTCACGAGCATCGCCGAGCTCGGCGGGCGCCCGGTCTGTTCGATCACCGGCACGACGTCGATCGCGACGCTGCAGGCCGCCCGCGGGACGAACGGGCAGGCCCCCGTGGTCGTCGGGGTGCCGGAGAACTCCGACTGCCTCGTGATGCTCCAGCAGGGTCAGGTCGACGCCGCCACCACCGACGACACGATCCTCGCCGGGTTCGCCCTGGAGGACCGCCGCCTCGCGGTCCGGGGCGCCCCGCTGGCCTCGGAGCCCTACGGGATCGGCGTGGCACCGCAGAACACCGACCTGCTGCGCTTCGTCAACGCCGTCCTCGACCGGACGAAGGCCGACGGGACGTGGGCCGCGATCGTCGCCGCGACGTTCGGGGGCACGCCGTCCCCGCCGCCCGCCGGGCAGTACGCAGGATGAGCACCGTGATCCCCGACCGCGCCGGCCTCGACGCCGAACTGGACGCCGCCCGGGAGGCGGTCGCCCGGGCGTCGTCGTCGCTCGTCGACCTCGAGGGCCACCCCGGCTACGGCCTGCTGCGCCCCGGCGGGTTCACCGGGGTGTCGGCGCGGCGGCGGGACGAGACGCTCGCGACGGTGGCCGAGCTGCACCGCGACCTCGCGCTCTACCGCCGCGCGGTGGCCGCCGCCGCCGACGCCCGCGGTGCCCGGGGCCGACCCTCGGGCGACGAGCTCGCCGCGGCGTACGAGGCGCTGCACGGCGAGTCGGTCACGGTCACCGAGGAGGTGGTGCCGCTGCAGCGCCGGGGCCTGCTCGGGCCGACCTCCGAGGTGACCCGGACCAGCGCGGACGCCCTGCTCGCGCGGATGACGGCGGCGTTCGACGCCGCCACGCGGGTGGTCGCGGACGTCGCCGCGGTGTGGGAGGCCGTCGCCGCCCAGCTCGGGCCGGCCGACCGGGCGCTCGACGCGCTGCGGGCCGAGGCGACGGCGCTGCCGGAGGCCACGGCCGACGTGGCCCGGTGGTCGGAGCGCCTCGAGGCGCTGCGCGCGACGGTCCTCACCGATCCGCTGGCGCACACCGGGACGACGACGCCCGTGCCCGCCGCGGCGCTCGCGGAGATCGACGCGGGGCTGGCCGAGGCCCGGGCGGCGCTCCGGGAGGCCCGCGCGCTGCGCGCCGGGCTCGACGAGCGGGTGGCCGCGCTGACCGCGCGCGTCGACGCCCTGGTCACCGTGGAGTCCGCCGCCGAGGCGGTCGCGGGCGAGGTCGCGCGTCTCGTCGTCGCGGTGCCCGGCCTGCCGACGCCGCGCCGCCGCGCCCCCGGGCTGCGCGCCGCGGTCCGGGACGCCCACGCCGCGGCGCGGGCCGGGCGCTGGGACGAGGCCTCGGCGGGGTTCGCCGCAGCGTCGGAGGACCTCGACGCCGCGACCGCGCAGGCCGAGGCGGACCGGGCCGTGCTCGGCGGGCTGCTCGACCGGCGCGCCGAGCTGCGGGGCCGCCTCGGGGCGCTGCGCGCGAAGGCGGGGGCGCGCGGGCGCAGCGAGGACCTCGCGCTCGACGCGTTGCACACCCGCGCGCGGGACCTGCTCTGGAGCGCGCCCTGCGACCTCGCGGCGGCGACCGTCGCGGTCCGGGCGTACCAACGGGGCCTGGAGGAGGGGACGTGACGGCCTGCACCCGTCCCGGCTGCGACGGCGAGATCGAGGACGACGGCTTCTGCGACACCTGCGGGCGCGCGCCCGAGGCGGTGCCGCCGGTGGCGAAGGCCCCGGCTGCGATGCCCCCCGCCGCGCCGGCGCCGGCGGCGGTGGGCGAGCCCGCCACGGCGGGCGGGCCGGCCACCGCGGCCACGAGCGGTCCCGGGTCCGCCGGGGCCGGCTCGGGCGCCACCGCGTCGGGGCGCACCGCCTCGGCCCGCACCGGCTCCGGGCGCACCCGGTCCGGCTCCACCCGGCGACGGATCGGGGCGGGCCTCGTCGAGATCGCGCCCGAACCGGCGGCCGACCCCGCCGAGGCGGTGATGGCCGAGGCCGTCGTGCCGGAGTCGAGCCGGTACTGCGCGGTGTGCGACGCCCCCGTCGGCCGCGGGCGCGACGACCGGCCGGGACGCACCGAGGGGTTCTGCCCCCAGTGCGGCACCCGGTTCTCGTTCACCCCGACGCTGCGCTCGGGCGACCTCGTCGCGGGCCAGTACGAGGTCCTCGGCGCCCTCGCCCACGGCGGCCTGGGCTGGGTCTACCTGGCCCGCGACCGCAAGGTCCGCGACCGCTGGGTGGTGCTCAAGGGGCTGCTCAACACCGGGGACGCCGCCGCGCTCGCCGCCGCCGACGCCGAGCAGGGCTTCCTCGCCCAGCTCGTCCACCCGCGCATCGTGCGGATCTACAACGTGGTGGCCGGCGACGACGGCTCGACGTACATCGTCATGGAGTACATCGGCGGACGTTCGCTCAAGGCGATGCGCGGCCCGCGCGAGCCGATGCCGCCCGAGCAGGCACTGGCCTACGTGCTGGAGGTCCTGCCTGCGCTCTCCCACATGCACGAGCGCGGGCTGCTCTACTGCGACTTCAAGCCCGACAACGTGGTGCAGACCGGCACCGACGTCACCCTGATCGACCTCGGCGCGGTTCGGCGGATGGACGACCCGGGCGGCGACGTGTGGGGCACCGTCGGCTACCAGGCCCCGGAGATCTCCCCCGACGGCGTCGGCCCGTCGGTGGCCTCCGACGTCTACACCGTGGGCCGGACGCTCGCCGTGCTGGTCGCGACCTTCGACTTCCACCGCTCGATGCGCGACCGGCTCCCCGGCCCGCACGACGCACCCGCGCTCGCCCACGAACCGCTGCGGCGCCTGCTGGCCCGGGCCACCGACCACGACCCCACGCGGCGCTTCGTCTCCATCGACGAGATGGCCGACCAGATGATCGGGGTCCTCCGCCGGCTGACCGCGCGCCGGACGACACCCCCGCCGCGGTTGTCCACGATGTTCGCGGCGCCGTCGGTGTCGGCGGGGATCACCGCGCCGGTCACCCCGGAGGAGCTGGCGGCCGCGATGCCCGCCCCGCGGCCCGACCCCGACGACCCGGCGACCCCGGAACTCGTCGCCGCGGCCGCGCAGGGGCCGCGGGCGGTGCTCGCCGCGGTGTCGGGCGAGGACGCACCGGACAGCGACCAGGCCCGGCTGTCCGCCGTCGTCGCCCACCTCGACGCGGGCGACCCCGAGGCCGCCGGCCGGGCCCTCGAGGCGCACGCCCTGCCCGGTGAGTGGACCTGGACGTGGCTGCGGGCCCGGCACGCGGCCGCCACCGGCGACGCGGACACCGCCGCGGCGCTCGTCGACGAGGTCGCCGACGCCCTGCCCGGCGAGCCCGCGCCGGAGTTCGCGCTCGCGGCGCTCGGCGAGTACCGGGCCGCGCGCGACGGCACGCCCGCCGACCCCGCCGTCGAGGAGCGCTTCGCCGACCTCTGGCGCACCGACCGCAGCTGGACCGGGGCCGCGTTCGCCCTCGCCCGGCTGCGCACCGCGGCCGGGGACCGGACGGGCGCCGTCGCGGTGCTCGACGAGGTCCCGGCGAGCTCGGTGCACGCCGCGGACGCCCGCGTCGCCGCCGTCCGCGTGCTCCTCGGCTCGCGCGACGACGGGCGTCTGACACGCTCGACGGTCATGGAGGCGGGTGAGCGGGCCGAGGCGACCGATCTCGACGCGCTGCGCGCCGCCGAACTGCAGACCGAGGTGCTCGAGGCCGCCCGCGGGCTGGACGACCGCGACGCCGGGGGCCGGCTCTTCGGCTGCCCCCTCGACGACCGCGGGCTCGGCCTCGGGATCGAGGAGCGCTACCGCCTGCGCGCCCGGTTCGCCCGCTCCCCCGCGGAGCGGTTCGCCCTGGTCGACGCCGCCAACGACGCCCGCCCCTGGACCGCCCGATGAGCCCCGGCCCCACCACGGCGACCGACGGCGCGGTGTGCGACACGTGCGGCGAGCGCGGCGAGCCCGGTGACCGGTTCTGCGAGGGGTGCGGGGCCTCGCTGCCCGCGACCGAGGGCCCGCCGCCGCCCGCCCGGGAGGACACGCACGCGCGGCCGATCACGGCACGCACGGCGGCACCCGGGTCGGCCTCGGAGCACCCCGACGCCGACGGAGCCGGGCCCGAGCGGGCCGCCGACGGCGACGGGCACGACGGCGACGGGCACGACGGCGACCGGCACGACGGCACCGGACCGGACCCCCGCGGCCCCCGCGCCGAGGACGACGCCGACGGGCTGGGCTACGACCCCGACGACCGCGACCACGCCGAGCGCGCGGTCCGGGGCGCGGCCGCGGTCACCGACGTCGGCCGGGTCCGGCCCGCCAACGAGGACGCCTTCGGGCTCGTCCGGCTCCCGCTGACCGGCAGCGACCGCGAGATCGTGGTCGGGGTGGTGTGCGACGGGGTCGGCTCGGTGCGGGGCAGCGCGGCGGCCTCGGCGGTGGCCTGCACGACGGTGCTCGCGACCGCCCGCGACGCGGTGGCGCACCCCGACCCGGCCGACCCGGACCTCGCCGACACCGGCGGCATCGACGTCACCGAGCTCGCGTACACCTGCGCCGAGGCCGCGGTCGAGGCGGTCACCGGGCTCGCCCGGCCCGGCCACGACAACCCCGCGTGCACCTACGTCACGGCCATGGTCGTCGGCGACGTGCTCGTGGTGTCGTGGATCGGCGACAGCCGCGCCTACTGGCTGGTCCCCGACGAGCCCGACTCCTCGTGCGTGCTCACCACCGACGACTCGTGGGCGGCCGAGGCGGTCGCGGTCGGCCTGCTCGGACCGGAGGCGGCCTACTCCGACCCCCGGGCCCACGCCATCACCCGCTGGGTGGCCGCCGACGGGCCGCCCGGCCCGGCCCACGTCGTCGCCCACGCCGCCGACCGGCCCGGCGTCCTGCTGATCTGCAGCGACGGACTGTGGAACCACATCCCCCACCCGGCCGACCTCGCCCGCCTGGTGCATTCCGACGGGCCGCCCGCGACGGCCCGGGCCATGCTGGAGGCGGCGCTGAACGACGGCGGCACCGACAACACCACCCTCGTCGTCGTGGACGTCGCCCCGGAGGGGAGCCCCGCATGACCACCCCCGCGCCGTCGTTCACCGTCGAGACGTTCCACAACGAGTACCTGCCCGAGGGGGGCGGCGAGGTCGACGCGATCGTGTCGGTCACCGCGGCCGGCCTCGGCACCGCGACGACGAGCACCGACGCGGCCGAGGTCATCGTCATCGACTGCTCGGGCTCCATGGGCGACCCGGCGGCCAAGATCGCCGCGGCCCGGCGCGCCACCCGCGCCGCGATCGAGGCGCTTCCCGACGGCGTGGTCTTCGCGGTGGTGGCCGGCCGGCACGACGCCCGGATGGTGTTCCCGCAGTCCGAGCGCATGGTGGTGCTCGACCGGATCACCCGCCGGCAGGCGCGCGCCGCCGTCGACGGCCTCTCCCCCAGCGGCGGCACGGCGATCGGCACCTGGCTCCGGCTCGCCGAGCGGCTGCTCGCCCCGCACCCGCGCCGCCTGCGGCACGCCGTGCTGCTCACCGACGGCCGCGACGAGCACGAGACGCCGGAGGACCTCGCGGCGGCGCTGGACGTCTGCGACGGGGCGTTCACCTGCGACGCCCGCGGGATCGGCACCGACTGGGTGGTCGACGAGGTCCGCGGGATCGCCTCGCGCCTGCTCGGCACCGCCGACATCGTGGCCGAGCCCGAGAACCTCGCCGCGGACTTCGAGGGCATCGTCGGGCGGGCGATGGGCAAGGGCGCCGGCGACGTGGCGCTGCGGGTGTGGACACCACGCGGCGCGACGGTGCGGGCGGTCAAGCAGGTGTCGCCCGCCGTCGAGGACCTCACCGACCGGCGGACGCACGACCCGGCGAAGCCGCTGATCGGCCTCTACCCGACCGGCGCGTGGGGCGACGAGACCCGCGAGTACCACGTGCGCGTGACCCTGGACCCGCTCGCGACCGGCGAGGAGATCCTGGCGGCGCGGGTCGGCGTCGTGGCGCCCTCGCTCTCGGACTCCCCCCTCGGCGAGACCCGGGTCCGCGTCACCTGGACGCCCGACTCGGCGCTGTCGACCCGCCTGAACAACCGCGTCGCGCACTACACCGGGCAGGCCGAGCTCGCCGAGGCGATCCAGGAGGGTCTCGACGCCCGGCGCAGCGGCGACGTGCGCACGGCCACCGCGCGGCTCGGGCGGGCGGTCGCGCTGGCCGCCGAGTCGGGCAACGAGGAGACCTCGGCGCTGCTGGAGCGGGTCGTCGAGGTGGAGGACCCGGCGACGGGCCGGGTGCGGCTGCGGCGGGAGGTCACCGCCGCCGACGAGATGACCCTGGACGTGCGCTCCACCCGGACCGCCCGGGTCCGGGAGGGCTGAGCCGACGATGAGCACCGTGCGGTGCCGCCACGGCCACGAGTCCGAGACCCCCGACTTCTGCGACGAGTGCGGCGTGCCCATCGACGGCACGCCGGCCGGCAGCGCGCCCGCGCCGTCGCCGGGATCCGGGGCGTCGAGCGGGGCCTCGAGCGGGTCGGGTGCGTCGGCGCCCGCCCGGCCCTCACCGACCGGCGGACGCACGACCCGGCGAAGCCGCTGATCGGCCTCTACCCGACCGGCGCGTGGGGCGACGAGACC
>NZ_JBVPVA010000475.1:0-3262 GCF_055612215.1 Actinomycetospora sp.
CTCGGCGAGCCCCAGCGCTCCTACCCGGTGATCCACGTCGCCGGGACCAACGGCAAGTCCTCGGTCACGCGCATGATCGACGCGCTGCTCACCCGGATCGGCCCGCGCACCGGGCGCTACACCAGCCCGCACCTGCAGCGCGTCACCGAGCGGATCGCGCTCGACGGCCGGTCGATCTCGGCGCGTCGCTACGTCGACACCTGGCGCGAGATCGCGCCCTACGTCGGCGTGGTCGACCGGGCCCGCGACGCCGTCGACGGCGTGCACTGCTCCAAGTTCGAGGTCCTCACGGCGATGGCGTTCGCCGCCTTCGCCGACGCCCCGGTCGACGTCGCGGTCCTGGAGACCGGGCTCGGCGGCTCGTGGGACGCCACGAACGTCGCCGACGCCGCCGTCGCCGCGATCACCCCGATCGGCCTGGACCACCAGAACTACCTCGGCTCGGACATCACCGGGATCGCCCGGGAGAAGGCCGGGATCATCAAGCCGGGCTCGGTGGCACTGCTCGCCCAGCAGACCCCCGAGGTGGCGCAGGTGCTGCTCGAGCGCGCCGTCGAGGTCGACGCCGAGGTGGCCCGCGCCGGCGTCGAGTTCGGGGTGCTGGAGCGCTCGGTCGCCGTCGGCGGCCAGCAGCTGCGCCTGCGGGGGCTCGCCGGCGAGTACGACGACATCTACCTCCCGCTCTTCGGCGAGCACCAGGCCGGCAACGCCGCCCTCGCCCTCGCCGCGGTCGAGGCCTTCTTCGGGGCCGGCGAGTCGCGCCGCCTCGACCTCGAGGCCGTCCGCGACGCCTTCGCCGCGGTCCGCGTCCCCGGCCGCCTCGAGCGGCTGCGCTCGGCGCCCACCGTGGTCGTCGACGCCGCCCACAACCCGCACGGCGCCGCCGCCGCCGCGGCCGCGGTCCGGGCCGAGTTCTCCTTCCGGAAGCTCATCGGCGTCGTCGCGATCATGGGTGACAAGGACGCCGACGGGATCCTCGCCGCCCTCGAGCCGGTCCTCGACGAGATCGTCGTGACCGGCATGTCCTCCCCGCGGGCCCTCGACCCCGACGAGCTCGGCGGCCTCGCCGTCGGCCGGTTCGGCGCCGAGCGGGTCGTCGTCGAGACCCGCATGGACGCGGCCCTCGAGACCGCGATCACGATGGCCGAGGAGACCTCCGACGACGACGAGCCCGTCGCCGGTGGCGGGGTGCTGGTCATCGGCTCGGTCGTGGCGGCGGGAGAGGCCCGCACCCTCCTGGGACGGGAGCCCTCGTGAGCGAGCAGCAGGACGTCGCGCCGCGCCCGCCCGACGCCCGCCGGGCCTTCCGCGGCCCCGCCAGCGCCTGCCTCGTCCTCGAGGCCATCGCGGTCCCGCTCGTGCTGCCCGTGATGGCGCGCGTCGAGGGCGGGATCACCCCGCTCAAGCTGGCCCTGGTCCTCGTCCTGACCGTCGGCATGATCGTCGGCTGCGTCGTGATCCTGCGGCCCTGGGGCCTCGCCTTCGCCGTCGGCCTGCAGGTCCTCATGCTGCTCGGGTTCGTGCTCTCGGCCTCGCTCGGCCTGATGGGCCTGATCTTCTGCCTCGTCTGGGGGCTCATGCTCTGGATGCGCCGCGAGGTGATCCGGCGCCAGGCCACCTGGCCCACCGCCTGAGGCCGCTCGTCCAGCGCGGCTGATCGGGCGACCCTTGGCCTCGAGCACGCCCGGCGGCCTCGAGCCGCGGCACTACTGGTGACTAGAGACCTAGGACCCTAGGGTTGGGTTGATGGTGTCGCAACGTCAGCAGTTCAACGTGACGCTTCGGGCCGATCTGGTGCGACGGGTCAAGCATCACGCGATCGACGTGCAGCTGTCGTTGTCTGATCTGGTCGCCCGAGCCCTCGAGACCACGCTGTCCGCCCAGGAGGAACCCGTGACGACAGCCGACGACCAGAGCCCGGGCCTGCGGCTGCGCCCGATGGTGCACGTCCAGGACATGTCCGCCTCGGTCGCCTTCTACGAACAGCTCGGCGCGCAGGTGCTGCACGGCAGCCGCGACGGCGACTGGGTGCTGCTCGCGCTCGGCGACGACCGGATCGGGCTGCTCGCTCACCCACCCAACCCCGAGCAGCACGAAGGAGCCGTGGAGCTGAACTTCGAAGCCACCGAACCGCTCGAAGCGCTCGAAGCACGGCTGCGGGCCGGCGGAGCCACGATCACCCGGCCCACCAGCGACGAAGCCTTCGGCCGTCAGCTTCAACTGGCCAGCCCCGACGGGCTACTGGTCAAGATCGACGAACTGGACCCCAGCCTTTACAGCTCACCGCGCACCACGACTGATGGTCCCCAGCCCAGTCGTCACTGACGAACAGCACCGTGTTCCACTTCCTCAGCGGTCCGGGGCTCCAGGCTCGCGGAGTGATCACCAGGCGGCGGCTACCGATCACCGAGCCCGGCCCATGCTCGTCCCGGTCAACTCCCAGGCTCACGGTCCGGCCGCGCTAGGCAGTTGATCATGCCGAGGGCACCGAGCCGAAGTGGTGCCCTCAGCATGATCAACTGCCTAGCGGCGCGACCTCGGAATGCCCTCGGGAGGGGTCACGCGTCGATATCGCCGTCCGGGGTGGCCGGGCGCCGGGGGCGGCACCGCGGCCGGTGCTCGTCGCGGGCTCGACGGAGGCGACCGCGGGCGGTCCGGGCGGAACCGGATCGGCCGGTCGCCGCGTCGAAGTCCCGTGGACCTCGAACGCCCCTTCCGGAACGCCGACGCCGTGGCGTCGGGAGCGCTCTCGCGTCATCACCTGGCGGACGGGACCTTCCGTGAGTTGTTCCGCGGCGTGTCCTTCCGCGCCGATCGGACGGTGACCACGGCGATCCGTGCGGCCGGCGCAGCACTGCTGCACGCCGACGCCGTCGTGGGCGGCCTCGGCGCTGCTGCGCTCTGGGACGTCGACGTGGCCCCCGCGGACACCACCGTGGACCTGTTCGTCGGCCGCTCGCGCTGGCGTTCCGTGCCCGGGGTCCGTGTGCAGCGGGTCGTCGTCCCGGCAGCAGAGATCGCCGTGGTCCGCGGGGTCCGCATCACGTCACCGGCGCGGACGGCCCTGAACCTCGCGCGGTGGCTGCCCCGCGACCAGGCGGTCGTCGTCGTGGACGCCCTCCTTCGAGCGACCGACACGGACGTCGACGCCGTCCGTGCCGTCGCGGAGGAGCACGAGGGCGAGCGTGGTACGGCGGGGGTCGGGCGCGTGCTGGCGTGGGTGGACCCGCGGAGCCCGTCGCCGGGCGCGTCGCGGCTGCGG
>NZ_JBVPVA010000535.1:0-2683 GCF_055612215.1 Actinomycetospora sp.
ACACCGTTCATCGCCTTGAGGACCAGGTCATGGGGCACCTTTGGATCGTACCGTCGCGAGATCGCCGCAGCGCCGCGGTGGACGCGAGGTCCCGCGCCCGGCCGGGCGGTGCGTCGCCCCGCCCGGGGTGACCACGACGGACGTCCCGTGCCAGAGTGGGCCCGTGCTCGACGCGGAGCAGGTCGCGCAGGCGTACGCCGGGTGGATCGCTCACGGCGAGCCCGAGTTCCAGGCGATGATGCGGCCCGACCTGCACGACCACGTCAGCGGGCAGCGCGGGCCGCAGACCTGGGACATGGTCTGGGGCTGGATCGAGTCCAGCTTCGAGGAGCGCCGCGCGGAGCTGCACGGGTGGGGCAGGCTCGACGACGGTCGGATCGCGGTGTGGGTGACCCTGCACGGCCGGCACGTCGGCCGCGGGATGCCCTGGCTGGGGGACCGGGCGCCCAGCGGCGCCGAGGTCGCCTGGAAGCAGCTCCACGTCTTCGCCACCGACGGCGAGTACCTCACCGAGCACTGGGCGGTCCGCGACGACCTCGGCGTGATCGAGGCCGTCGACGCGGCGAACGGGTGACCGGCGGAGGGCGCAGGTCCGGTCACGGGCCCCGCATGTCGGCTGCGGTCAGCCCGGCCGGGTGTCCGGCGGGCCATTGCACGAGTTCGATCCGGTAGCCGTCCGGGTCGGTCACCCACGACGTCCGCAGCCCGGGCCCGGGCTCGGCCGGCGGTTCGGCCGGGACGCCCCGGGCGGCGAGGTCGGCGATCGTCGCGTCGAGGTCGTCGGTCTGGACGACGAGGTGGTTGACCGCGTCGGTGCTGGTGACGGGCCGGGTGGGGTCGTGGACGAGCTCGAGGCTGACGTACGGGTCGTCGGGCAGCGCGAGCATGGTGAGGCTGCCGAAGGGGGTGTCGGGGACGCGGCCGAGCTCGGCGTAGCCGAGGGCGGTGTAGAAGGCCAGCGAGCGTTCCAGCTCGGTGACGCGTAGTCCGAGATGGAGCATGCGCATGCGCTGCAGCCTACGAACGAACCGATGAGCCCGGTGGCGGCAACCAGGACGGCGGATTCACCCGCCGACGTCGGATGGGTCGAGGGTGAACAGGGTGGTGCGCAGCCGGGCGAGGAGCCGGGCGACGGTGTCGGCCTCAGCCATCAGCCCGGCTCGCTGGCCGGTGTCGTGCGTTCGGGAGGCTTCGGCGGCCAAGCGGGTGACGAGGGCGTTGAGCTCGTCGAACACGGTGCCGCTGAGTTGCTGGGCGAGGCGTTCGCGGTAGTCGATGCCCGCGGCGACCGCACCGGTCACCTCGTGTACTGCCGGCGGCCGCCAGCTCCGGACGGGCACGGTGCTCACTTCGCACCGGTGCAGTCCCACGCCGGGCGCGCGCGATCTCTGGTGCTCGTCCGCGGGCGGAGCCCGCCGACGCACGCGCACGCCGCGTGCACGGTCCCGCCTGTCTCACGGATCTCTGGCGGTCGCGCCACAACGGCCTCCCGGCTGCTCACTCACGAGCTGACGTGGTGAGCTCAACGGGTGCCAGGGTCCGGGGTACCCAGGTGGCCCGAGGATGTCGGGCCGGGGCACGGAGCCTACGCGTTCTCGGGGTGTGTGGAGCGCCGCCGGCGGAGGTCGTCGCGAGGCGTTCGCCGGCGCGCGCCCCGCGGCCTCCACCGGTGCGCCACCGACCCCCGCGCCATCCCGGGCGCGGTGACTCCCTGCGCCTGACCTCCTGCTCCGTCGACCAGCTCCGGTCAGGGCGAGACCCGGTGGTGGAAGCGCGTGACGGTGACCTCGATGTCGTCGACCTCGTCGAGCTCGAACCGGGATCGCGTCCGGTCCGCCGCGCACACGGCGCCCATGCCGTCGAACGGGCCCAGGGCGTCGGTCTCGCCGGTCTGCGCGTCGCGGACCAGCACGATGTAGCCGTCACAGGCGTCGAGCTCTGCGAGCCGATCGATCAGCCGGTCGGTGAGGTGCTTGGGATGGTCGAGCATGACGTGGCCTCCGTCGTCGGGGCGAAATCGAGGGACCAACCGTCGCGAGATACCGCGGTGGCTGGACTGCGCCGTGGTCTCCGAGGTCGACGCTCACGACCTGGGTCGCCGGTGGAACCGACATGCCGGAACTCCGCTGGCAGCGGCGCGCCCGGAGCACGCGCCTCGATCTGCCGCGATCGGAGGCGAGCGGGTCGGTGGGGGTGGCGATGCCCCCGGTGAGCCGGGGCTGGGGGTTGGATGGTCCCCGGCACCTGAAGCCTCAACGAAGCTCGTGTTCGCATAGTAGCCATACTCGACAGTAGACATGCATCGGAGGCCTCTAGGTCACCCGTTCAGTCTAATAGCTATCGGCAAGTCCAACTCGCTGTCACTACTTCTGTGCCATAGGGGTCACACTCAGAGGACCGGGGGCCTTGCGAGTGATCAGAGGTCCCACCCATGTGACGACGACGCCGCGATCGCAATGACGCATTATCACTGTGCGTCCCGGGTCACTCTCCGGCTCACCTGGGTCGCGGGTTCGGCGGGGTGATGTGCGCGTCGCTGGAGGGGACGGGGACCTCCACGGCGCCCCCGGCCGGGGGAGCGGGCTCACCGCGCGACTACGGTGCCGCCGTCGTGGTCGCGCACGTCCTGTTCGCGACCGGGGCGATCCTGCTCACGGTGAGTTGGACCGATGCCCGGGAGAAG
>NZ_JBVPVA010001066.1:0-4056 GCF_055612215.1 Actinomycetospora sp.
CTGTCGTCGTCGGGGTCGAGGTCGGCGAGCAGCCCGCCGGTGGCCTCGTCGACGAGGGCGATCACGGCCTCGTCGAGGTCGACCCCGCCGAGCCGCTCGATGCCCGCCGGCGTCCCGACGAGCTCCATACCGCGGCCCCGCCGCGCGAGCACGGCCGCCTCGAAGGAGCTGCCGCCGAGGTCGTACACGGCGAGCGCGGCGCCGTCGTCGAACGCGTGCACGGCGCGGTGCTGGTGCCCGGCGGCCTCGGGGTCCGCGATGGGCACGGCGTCCTCGAGCCCGGCGGCCGCGGCGACGTCCTCGAAGAGCCCGCGGCGGTAGGGCCCCCAGCTCGCGGGGTGGGTCAGCACGACCCGCGACGCCGCCTCGCCGCGGACCGCCGCGACGCGGGCGAGGACGTCGCGCAGAATCGCGGCGAGCAGGTCGCCCGCGGGGACGGGGTCGTCGCCGAGCAGGACCGGGGCCGGGTCGCCGAGGCGACGCCGCACGCTCCAGGCCGCGTGGGCCGGGTCGCCCGACGCGCGGCGGGCGGCGAGCTCGCCGGTGACGAGCGAGTCCGCGTCGCGACGGTGCACGACGGACGGGACCGTGGTCGACCGGTCCCCGAGGGCGACCATCTCGACGCGGCCGTCGTCGTCGGCGATCGCCGCGGAGACCGCGGTCCCCCCGAGGTCGATCCCGAGGACATGGGTCACGGCATGTCCCTCCACTGCCTGACGCGCACGAGCCCACGCATCGTAGTGACATCCGCCCCGGACGGGGCAGGGCCGGATTCGTGATCACCGCACGGGCAGGGATCGTCACGGAACGGCCTGTCAAGGGGGACAGCCCTACCTCGCCGGAGGGTGCGCCCCCTCCCCGGCGGTCCGTGATCACGGGACGCTACCGCCATGACGCCCGCGGTGGCCGTCGACCGGCCACCGGGCGCCGATCGCCGACCCGACCAGCAAGGACCGGGGGACGCCGCCGTGCCCGCACCCGAGACGGACGCCCACGAGGACCGTCGTCGCGCCGAGGAGCGGTGGCGGCGCCGACGCTGCCTCGAGCGCCAGCTGCACGACGGGGCCGCTTTGCGGATCTCCTCGATGGCCCTGCGGCTCGGCGCGCTCGACCGCGGCCTGGGCGAGCGGAGCGACGGGGAAGTCGACGCGCGCCCGGAGGACCCGCACGCCTGGCGTCGGGACCTCGCGGCCCTCCAGGGCGAGGTGGAGGCCGCGTTGGAGGAACTGCGCGCGGTGGCCGCCCGCATCTACCCGCCGCTCCTGCACGAGGCCGGCCTCGGCCCGGCACTGCGCGAGCTCGTGACCGCCCGCGGGGACGACGCCGCCCTCGACGTGACCGCGGGCCGCGCCGGGGCCGCCGTGGAGGGTGCGGTGTACTTCGCGCTCGCCGACGCCCTGGCAGCATCGGCGACACCGCTGCACATCCACATCCGCACCGAGCCCGGCGGAGCCCAGGAGGACGACGTGGTCGTGGTCATCGAGGGGGCGGACCCCGCCCTCGCCCCGTCCGTGCGCGACGAGGCGGGTCCGCTGGGCGGCACCGTCGACGTCGTCACCACCCCCGCCGGCACCACGACGATCACCGCGAGGTTCCCGTGCGCGTAGCGCTCGCCGAGGACGGCGCCCTCTTCCGCCAGGGCCTCGTGATGCTCCTGGAGGCGGCCGGGCACGAGGTCGTCGCCTGCGTCCCGGGCGGCGACGAGCTGATCGCGGCGCTGGCGCACGACCCGGTCGACGTCGCCCTGCTCGACATCCGCATGCCCCCGGAGCCCGACGGCGGGCTCGTCACCGGCGAGCGCCTCCGCGCCGCCCACCCGGACATGGGGCTGCTGTTCCTCTCGCACTACGCCGAGTCCCACTACCTGGTCCGGATCCTCGAGATCGGGACCGAGAAGGTGGGCTACCGGCTCAAGGAGAAGGTCGGCAGCGTCGAGGTCCTCTCCGACACGCTGACCCGGATCGCCGACGGCGAGATCGTCATCGAGCCGGTGCTCGCGAAGCGGCTGGTCGAACGGCCGCGCAACGACCGCAAGGACGCGGTCGCCGCGCTGTCCGACCGCGAGCGCGACGTGCTCCGCCTGATGGCCGAGGGCCGGTCGAACGGCGGGATCGCGGGCGAGCTGTACGTCAGCGGGAAGGCCGTCGAGAAGCACATCGCGAGCATCTTCGACAAGCTCGGCCTGCACGGGGACGCCTCCGTGCACCACCGCCGGGTCCTCGCCGTGCTGACCTACCTGCGCTCCCAGCGCGGGGAGGGCTGACCTGCCGATCCACCCTGGCTTCCCGCCCGCCGTCCCACTACTCTCCGTGCTCGACACGGCAGAGGGGACAGCGCGGCGATGGACCGGACGGGCACGGCGCGGGTGGGGCGGGCACTCTCCGTCGTAGCCGTGGTGGCCGTCTGCCTGATCCTCGCCGTGGTGGCCGGCAACGCGGTGCTCGGACCCGCCGTCGGACCCCTCCTCGCGCCGTTCGCCGGCGCCGGGCTGGCTGCGGGCGTGCTCGCGCTCGTGGCCCGCGGCCGCGACGACGAGCATTCCGCCACCGGGCACTCCGGGCGGTCCGCGCTCGTCGCCGCCACCGCGCCCACCTCGCTCGCCGCCCTCGTCGAGGTCCTCCGCGAGGGAACGGGCGCGGCCCACGCCGAGGTGTGGCTCGTCGTGCCCGACGGGTTCGTCGCCCAGGACGGCACCGAGCGCGTCGCGACGACCACCGACCTGCTGCTGCGCCCCGACGTCGACCACGCGTTGCCGGTGGTCGACGACGGCGAGCTGCGCGCGGTCCTGACCGTCGGCAAGCCCGGGCGGCCGGTGACCGCCGCCGACCGCGCCCTGGTCGTCGAGATCGGCGCGGGCGCCCGGCTGCTGCTGCGCGTGGTGGCCCGCGGGGCCGAGCTGCGGGCCCGGGTGGCGCGCGCGGACGAGCTCGCCCGCGAGACCGAGGCGTCGAGGCGGCGGCTGGGCCGGGCCCGCGAGCTCGAGCGCCACCGCCTCGTCGGCGAGCTCGGCGGCGCGACGACCGAGCGCCTCGCCGGGTTCCGGGCCGCCGTCACCGCCGCGGCCGAGTCCGTCGACGAGGGCCTCGAGGAGCCCGAGGGCGACCCCGCCCGCGAGGAGGCCGCGGAGTTCGCCCGCCACCACCTCGCGACCGCGCGCGAACGCCTCGAGGAGCTGCTCGACCGGTTCCGCGTCATCGCCCGCGGCGTGCACCCCGCCGTGCTGCGCGACCAGGGCCCGCGGGCCGCCCTGGAGGAGGTCGTCGCCGACCTGCCCCGGGCCGTGCACCTCACCGGACGGCTGGCGCAGCGCCTCCCGTGGGAGGTCGAGTCGGGGCTCTACTACGCGGCCGCGGCCGCGCTGGCCCTGCTCGGGGCGCGGGCGGGGGAGGAGCCGCTGGAGCTGGCCCTCGAGCAGGTCGGCGACCACGCCGAGGTCCGGGTGACCGACGCGACCGCCGACCCCGACGCCACCCGCACGGCCCTCGCCGACGACGCCGACCGGCTCGCCGCCCTCGGCGGGTCCCTCGAGCTCACCGCCGACGACGGCGGGCGCACGGTGCTGCGCGCCCGGCTGCCCATCCAGCTGCGCCCGCTCGTCGGGACGGGGCTGACCGGATGAGCACCGAGCGGCTCCGGGTGGCGGCCTACTGGGTCGTCTTCACGACGGTCTCGGCGCTGGCCCTGGTCTGGCTGACCGTCGGCGCCCTGGTCACGACGCCGCTGAACGAGCCGCCCGGCCAGGCCGTCGTCGACTATCTGGCGAGCGCGGTGAACCTCGTGGTCGCCGTCGTCCTGCTGCGCTTCGGCGGGCGCTCCTGGTCCGGCCGCCTGCTCGCGCTGGCCATGGTCGGCTCGGCGGGCGCGTTCAACCTGCAGGCGCACTCGGCGACGATGGCGGTCCGCGACACCACCGGGATCGAGATCGGCGAGGCCCACCAGATCCTGCTGCACGGGGTGGCGGGCGCGGCGTTCGCCGGGGCGCTGCTGCTCGTGCCGGCGGAGACCGCGGGCAGCCCGCTGCGGCGGCGCGCGGTCCCCGTCGTCGCCGGGCTGGTG
>NZ_JBVPVA010001114.1:0-1187 GCF_055612215.1 Actinomycetospora sp.
TCGCCGTGCACCGCGCCGACCTTGAACCCGCGCTCGGCGAGCTCCTCGGAGACCTTGCTGGCGGTCCGCTTGGTGCGGGTGAAGACCATCGTCGGGCCGCGGTCGGTGGCCTGGAGCGTGCGGGCGAGGATCTCGACCTTGTCCAGGGCGTGGGCGCGGAAGACGAACTGGGCGGTGCGCTCACCGATGGCGCTCGCGTCGACCTGCTCGGCGCGGATGTGCGTCGGCTGGGTCAGGAACGTGCGGGCCAGCGTGATGATCGGCCCCGGCATGGTCGCCGAGAAGAGCATCGTCTGGCGCTTCGTCGGCAGCATGGCGAGGATGCGCTCGACGTCGGGCAGGAAGCCCAGGTCGAGCATCTCGTCGGCCTCGTCGAGGACCAGGCCGCCGATCTTCGCGAGGACCAGGTGGCCCTGCTGCGCGAGGTCGAGCAGCCGGCCCGGGGTGCCGACGACGAACTCGACGCCGGTCTGCAGCGCGGCGATCTGCTGCTCGTAGGGGCGGCCGCCGTAGATCGAGACGACCCGGGTGCCCAGGCCCTTCGAGGCGCCCTCGATGTCCTTCGCGACCTGCAGGCACAGCTCGCGGGTGGGCACGACGACCAGCACGCGCGGCGTGCCGTCCTCGGTGGGGGTGCCGAGGCGCTGCAGCAGCGGGACGCCGAAGCCCAGCGTCTTGCCGGTGCCGGTGCGCGCCTGGCCGATGAGGTCCTCGCCGGCGAGGGCCAGCGGGAGCGTCAGCTCCTGGATGGCGAAGGTGTGCTCGATCCCGTTCGCGGCGAGCGCCTCGACGATCTCGGGGACGACGCCCAGCTCGGCGAACGTGGGGGAGTCCTGCGCGGAGATCGTGGTCGCCACCGCGGTGGTGGCGAGCTCCTCGGCGGGCTGGGGGTCATCCGGCTGTGGATCGGTGGTGGTGGTGGATGCGTCGGTGCTCAGCGGTCTGCCTTCCTCACGGCTCGTGCACGCGAGGTGAGCCGGCTGGCTCGACCGCCACCTCCGCTTCCGGAGGGCGAGGACGTCGTCCGCGACGTCTCCCGGGGCGGGAGAGCCGGTTGGGGCGCCCGCGCGCTGGATTCGTCCCGCGACACATCGGGTGAGCGGGTCACCGGGCGACGCGTCCGCGGGAGGCCGGAGCCGGCGACGGACGGTGCGTGGGGGAGCGGCCCGGGCGGGCCACATCGGTCG
>NZ_JBVPVA010000211.1:0-13200 GCF_055612215.1 Actinomycetospora sp.
CGGCGGTGCCGCGCTCGGCGGTCGGGAAGACGCTGCGGCGGGTGCTGGTCGCGGGCGAGTTCGACGCGCTGGCCGACAGCGGGGCGGCCACCGTTCCAAGCGAAGGGCACCTTCGGTCGGATAGATCGAGCGACGGGGCCCCTCGCTCGGAACCGGAGGCGCGCCGATGAGCGGCACCCCGACCTGGACCCCGACCCGGGACGAGGACGCCGCGCTGGTCAGCGGCACCGGCGCGTTCCTCGACGACCTCGACCCGCTGCCCGGCACCCTCGTCGCCGCCGTCGTCCGCAGCCCCCATCCGCACGCCCGCATCCGGCGCGCGGACCTGGAGCGAGCGCGCCGGCATCCGGGCGTGGCCGCGGTGATCGGCCCCGACGAGGTCCGCGCCGCCGTCCGCCCGTTCCCGCTCTCCACCTCGACCCCGATGCCCTACCTGCCCAGCGCCGTCGACCGCGCGCGCTACGTCGGCGAGCCCGTGGCGGTGGTGGTCGCGACCGACCGCTACGTCGCCGAGGACGCCGCGGAGCTGGTGAGCGTCGACTACGAGCCGCTCGACGTCGTCGTCGACACCCGCGAGGCGCTCGAGGCGGGGGCGCCGCTGCTGCACGACGAGGCCGGCACGAACGTCGCCACCGACCGCACCTTCTCCTTCGGCGCGGTCGACGAGGCCTTCGACGGGGCCGCCCACACCGTGCGCGGCGAGTACACGTTCCCGCGCTACTCCTCGGTGCCGATGGAGTGCTACGGCGTGGTCGCCCGCTGGAGCGAGGACGCGGACGGCCCCGGCGTCGAGGCCTGGGCGAACTTCCACGGCCCGTTCACGATGGTGCCGGTCGCGGCGGGCGCGCTGGGCCTGCCGCCGTCGCGGTTCCGGCTGCACGTCCCGGCCGACATCGGCGGCAGCTTCGGGATCAAGTCGGGCATCTACCCCTACGTCGTGCTCATGGCGCTCGCGTCGAAGCACGCCGGGCGGCCGGTGCGCTGGACCGAGGACCGGATCGAGCACCTGCTGGCCAGCTCGTCCGGCGCCGGACGGGTGATGGCGTTCGAGGCGGCGGTCGACGCGGACGGGCGCGTCACCGCCCTGCGGACCGACCTCGTCGACGACGTCGGGGCCTACCTGCGCCCGCCCGAGCCGAGCACGCTCTACCGCTGCTTCGGCAACATCACCGGCGCCTACGACGTGCCCGCCGTCGCGATCCGCGCCCGGGCCGTCGTCACCAATCGGGCCCCGACGGGGCTCAACCGCGGCTTCGGCGGGCAGCAGCTCTACTTCGGGCTGGAACGGCTGATGGACGCGGTCGCCGCGGCGACCGGGCTCGACGTCGCCGAGGTCCGCCGCCGCAACCTCGTCCGGAGCTTCCCCCACCGCACGCCCACCGGCGGGCTCTACGACTCCGGCGACTACACCCGCGCCCTCGAGGTGCTGCTGGCGAAGGGCGGGTACGACGAGCTCCGCACCCGCCAGGTCCAGGCCCGGGAGGCCGGGGCGTACTACGGCGTCGGGCTCGCCCTCGTCGTCGACCCGTCGGGCACCAACATCGGCTACGTCGGGCTCGCGACCCCCGCGCCCGACCGCAAGCCCGGCCGCGACAAGTCCGGCTCGACGGAGATCGTCCGGGCGTCGGTGGACGTGCAGGGCGTCGTCACGGTGATGCTCGGCTCGGTCCCGCAGGGCCAGGGGCACGCCACGGTCGCGCGCCGCGTGGCCGCCCGGCACCTCGGGCTGCCGGTCGAGCAGGTCCGCGTCCGCGTCGAGATGGACACCGCCACCACGCCGTGGACGGTGACGTCGGGGAGCTACTCGTCGCGGTTCGCGCCGCTGGTGACGAGCGCGGTGATCGCGGCGATCGACCGGCTCGCCGAGTCGGTGCGCGGTGCGGCCACGGTGCTCCTCGGCCTCCCGCCCGACGCCGCCGGCCGCCTCGAGCTCGCGGACGGCGAGCTCCGCGACCCGGCGTCGGGGACCTCCTGCCGGTTCCGCCACGCGGCCGGGCTCCTGCACTGGGACCCGGGCGCCCTGCCGCCCGAGCAAGGTGCGCACACCAGCGCCGAGGGCGAGTTCCGCCCGCCCGAGGCCGTCGCCGCCACCGCGGAGGACCGGATCAACTCGTCGCTCTGCTACGGCTTCGTCGCGGAGATGGTCGGCGTCCGGATCGACCCGGACACCCTCGAGATCACGCTGGACCGGGTGGCGAGCGTCCACGACGCGGGCACGGTCCTCGACCCGGTGCTGCTCGAGGGCCAGGTGCACGGCGCCCTCGTCCACGGCCTCGGCGGGGCCCTGTACGAGGAGTTCCGGTACTCCGACGCCGGACAGCCGCAGTCGGCGACGTTCCTGGACTACCTCTGCCCCACCGCCGCCGAGACCGGGTTCGACCTCGTCTCCGACCACCTCGAGTCCCCGTCGCCGCTCACCCCGCTCGGCGCGAAGGGCTGCGGCGAGGGCAGCTCGATGAGCCTGCCGGTGGCGATCGCGAACGCGGTGGCCGACGCCCTGGCCCCGGCCGGCGTCCCGATCGACTCGCTGCCCCTGCACGGCGAGGCACTGTTCCAGCGCATGTGTACGAACTTCGTCGCCCCGACGACGAATTCCGTTCACATGCCCGACGAAGGAGGGCATGCCTGATGGCACTGACCGGCGGCGAGGTCCGGCTCGAGCGCTCGCACGACGGGCGCGTCGCGAACCTCGTGCTGTCCCACGGCCCGTACACGGTGATCACCTGGGAGATGCGGACCCTGGTCGCGCAGCGGTTCGCCGAGATCGACCGGGATCCCGACGTGGGGGTGGTCGTCATCCGCTCCGACGGCGAGCACTTCTCCTCGGGCGGGGACATCGCCGGGTTCATGGAGGTCGACCCGGTCGACTTCACCGACCTCGGCCACGAGGTGACCGCCGCGTCACGCAGCCCGAAGCCGGTCGTCGTCGCCGTCGACGGCTACTGCTTCGGCGTCGGGTGCGAACTCGCGCTCTCCTGCGACATCCGCCTGGCCACCGAGCGCAGCCGCTTCGCGCTCCCGGAGATGAACCTCGGGATGATCCCCGGTTCCGGCGGCACCCAGCGGCTCGCGCGCCTGATCGGGCTGTCCCGCGCGAAGCACCACGTCATGACCGCGAAGCGCATCTCCGGCGCCGAGGCCGCCGACTGGGGCCTCGTCGCCGAGCTCCTGCCCGACCGCGAGGCGCTGGACAAGGCCACCGACGCCCTCGTCGACAAGCTCCTGGGCTTCTCCCCGATGGCGCTGCGCACCGCGAAGGAGGTCCTCGACCGCGGGATCGACGCGCCCCTCTACTCGGGCATCGAGCTCGAGCGGAAGGCCTACGCGATGCTGCGCTCGAGCCACGACTTCGCCGAGGGCGTCGCCGCGTTCACCGAGAAGCGCACACCACGGTTCACGGGGCGCTGAATGAAGGCCGCGCCGTTCGCCTACCACCGCCCGGCCTCGGTCGCGGACGCCGTCGAGACCCTTGCCGGCGGCGACGCCAAGGTCCTCGCCGGCGGCCAGTCCCTGGTCCCCGTCCTCGCGATGCGCCTGGGCCGGCCGGGGACGCTCGTCGACATCGCGGGACTGCCCGAGCTCGGTCGCTTCGAGCGGCGGGGGGACGAGCTGTGCGTCGGTGCCGCCGTGCGCCAGCGCCGCGTCGAGCGCGACCGGCTGACCGCGGCCGTCCCCCTGATCGGGCGGGCGATGCCCTTCGTCGGGCACCGCGAGCTGCGCAGCCGCGGCACCGTCTGCGGGAGCCTCGCCCACGCCGACCCCGCCGCGGAGCTGCCGGCCGTCGCGGCCTGTCTCGGTGCGGTCGTCGAGGTGACCGGGCCGCGCGGCGACCGCGAGGTGCCCGCCGCGGAGTTCGTCACCGGGGCGATGACGACGGCCGTGGCCGCCGACGAGCTCGTCACCGGCGTCCGGTTCCCGACGGCGGGGGCCGGCGACGGCTTCGGGTTCGCCGAGATCGCCCGACGGCACGGGGACTTCGCGCTCGCGGGGGTCGCGGTCCGGGTGCGCGTGGTGGACGGCGCGGTCCGGGACGCCACCCTGGCCGCGTTCGGGGTCTCCGACCGTCCCGTCCTCCGCGACGTCACTGACCTGCTGTCGACCGGCGCCACGGAGGCCGACCTCCGCCCCGCCACCGACGCGCTGGCCCGCGAGGTCGTCGACACCGCGGGCGACGCCCACGGCTCGACCGCGTACCGCGCCCGCCTGCTCGGGGTGCTCGCCGCCCGCGAGCTCGCCCGCGCCCGGTCCGAGGCGCTCGCGTGACCGGCCCCGAGGGCGTCCGCGTCGCCGCCGACGCCACGCTCGACGTCACCCTCACCGTCAACGGCCGGGAGACCACGCTCGCCGTCGCACCCCGCACGACCCTCTCCGACGTGCTCCGCGACCGGCTCGGCCTGACCGGCACCCACGTCGGCTGCGAGCACGGCGTGTGCGGGATGTGCACGATCCTCGTCGACGGCGAGGCGGCGCGGGCCTGCCTGCTGTTCGCGGTGCAGTGCGAGGGCGCCGAGATCACGACGGTGGAGGGGCTCGGCAGCGCCGGCGACCAGCACCCGCTGCAGCGGGCCTTCTCCCACCACCACGCCCTGCAGTGCGGGTTCTGCACGCCCGGGATGCTGATGTCGGGCTACGACCTGCTCGCCGGCGGGACCTACGACGAGGACACCCTCGCCGAGGACATGTCCGGCGTGCTCTGCCGCTGCACCGGCTACCGCGGCATCCTCGCCGCCGTCGCCGACGTCGCCGCGGCGTGTCCCGACGGCGTGCCGGCGCCCCGCGCGGCCGCCCCCGCGGCGCTCGTCGGGCGCGCGTCGGGCGGCGGCGCCGGGTCCCCGGCGGCGGGTCCCGACGACGACGTCGCGGCCGGCGCGGAGCCCGTCGAGATCACGATCCCGTCCGGCCCGCCGACGGTCACCGTCGACGTCGCGTCGACGCTGGCGTCCGGCGTCGAGGACGTGTGGGCGGTGCTCGCCGACTTCGAGCGCCTCGCCGCGTGCCTGCCCGGCGCCGAGATGACCGCCGACCTCGGCGACGACCGCTACCGGGGGACGGCGAAGGTCGCGCTCGGGCCGGTGTCGCTCACCTTCGACGGGGTCGCGCACGTCGTCGAGCACGACCCGGACGCGCACGTCATGCGGGTGCTGGCCCAGGGCGCCGACCGCGGCGGGTCGAGCACCCGGGCCGTGATCCGCCTGGCCGCGGAGGCGCTCCCCGACGGCGGGACCACGCTGCGGGCGGGGGCGGACGTGCACCTGTCCGGGCGGATCGCCGGGTTCGGGCGCGCCCTCGCGGGCGACGTCTCCCGCCGGCTGTTCGAGCAGTTCGCGGACTCGGTCGACACCGCCGCGCGCACCGGGGAGGCGCCCGCCCCGACCTCGGGGCCGAGCCCGTTCCGGCTGCTGCTCGGCGCGCTCCGGGCGCGGCTCCGCCGGGTGCTGCGCCGCCGCCGTCGGTAGGTGGCCGCGAGCGCCGAGTGGACTCCCACGGCTGCCGGCCCAGCCCTCGGGGTCCACTCGGCGAGGGGGAGCCGCTCCCTCAGGCGGTGAGGTGGGCGCCCAGGAAGGCGGCCATCGCCTCGCGGTGCCGCTGGTCGGCGGCCGGGTCGTGGGTGGGGTTGTCGGGGACGGCGAACCCGTGCGCGGCCGGGTAGGTCTCGACGGTGCCGGCCACCCCGGCCTCGTCGAACGCCTCGCGGAGCCGCTCGTGCTGGTCGGCGTCGAAGGAGGCGTCGTCGGTGGCGGCGGCGACGTACACGGCCGCGCGCATCCGGCGCACGAGCAGGTGCGGGCTGTCCGGGTCGTCGGCCGCCGCGAGGTTGCCGCCGTGGAAGGTCGCGACGGCCCCGACGCGCTCCGGGTGGTGGCCGGCCGCCCGGAAGGCCATGCCGCCGCCGAAGCAGTAGCCCACGACGCCGGCCGGCCCGTCGGCGACCTCCTCCCGCGCGAGGAGCGCCGCGAGGAGAGCACCCGCGTCCGTGACGACCCGGTCCGGCGTCAGGGTCCGGGTCAGGGCGGTGAGCCGCGCGAACTCCTCGGGGTCGCCGAAGAGGGTCGCGGTGTCGAAGGGCTCGTACGGGGTCCGGTAGTAGATGTCGGGCAGCAGCACGGCGTAGCCCTGCTCGGCCAGCCGGTCGGCCATCGCCGCGAACGTCTCCCGCACCCCGCCGGCGTCGGGGTAGTAGAGGACGCCGGGCCGGGCCCGACCCGGGTCGCCCCCGTGCAGGGTGGCGCGACAGGTGCCGTCGGGGGTCTCGACGAGGACCTCGGTCCGCGGCATGGGCAGCTCCTCGGTGATCGCACGCGCTCGATGACTGCGCGCGATCCTCGACCACCACGGGTCCCCGGGAGGCCGATATCGCTCTGGGCGGACGCGGCGCCGCGGACCCCGGTGTCACCGACGACGCCGTGACCGGTCAGCTCTTGTGGATGTCGACGGTGACGTTCATGCCCGGGATGAGGTCGGCGCCCTGCGCGTCGTCGATCGCGACCCGCACCGGGATCACCTGGGTGACCTTCTGGAAGTTCCCGCCCGAGTTCGACTGCGGGAACGGGGAGAACACCGCGGCCGCCCCGCCCTGGATCTCCTCGACGGTGCCGTGGAAGGTGCGGCCCGGGTACGCGTCGACGGTGAAGTCGACGGCGCGGCCGACCTGCACGCCGTCGACGTCGGTCTCGTCCACCCGCGCCGTGACGTAGACCGACGCCGGGTCGTAGGCCACCGCGAGCTGCGCCCCGGCGGTCACGTACGCGCCGTCGGTGGTGCTCGAGTTCGCGATCGTGCCCGCCGCGGGCGCCCGGATCGCCAGCTGCGGCGCGACGTAGGCGCCCTGGAGCTGGACGCGGCCGATCACCTGGTCGCGGTGCATCGCCAGGCCGGTCGTGCCGCGCCACCCGACGAGCGTGCCGCTCGCGGGCGACACGACCGGGATCTGCGTTCCGTCGACCTGCGCGTTGTCGGTGGAGACGTACCGGCTCGCGTCCAGGACGTACGACAGCGTGAACCCCACCGCGGCCAGCAGGGCGACGACGCCGATGACGATCAGGGCGATCGTCGTCGAGCGCTTCATCCGGCGCCGCGGGGTCCCGACGACGGGGGTGGGCTCGGTGGCCGGGTCCGTCGCGGTGTCCGTGGTCGTGGCGGTCCCGTCCTCGGTGGCCTCGTCGCCGGTGGTCTCCTCGGTGGTCGTCACGAGGTGCCCCCGAGCACGACCTGCTGGCCCTCGGCGAGCCCGCCGGTGATCTCGGTCCGGTCGGGCCCGGCCAGACCGGTGGTCACCGGGGTGGGCACCTGCCGGCCGTCCGGGGTCACGACGGTGACCGTGGTGGCGCTGCCCTGCCGGTGCAGCGCGCGGTTCGGGACGCTGATCTTCGGGCCGGACTGGGCGGTGATCACCGTCGCGCGGGCCGACTGCCCGTCGTGGATCCGGGGGTCGTTCGGCAGCGCGACCGTCACGTAGTACTCGACGCTGCCGCCGATCGCGGTCGAGGACGGCGCCACGGCGAGGACGGTGCCGTTCAGCGATCCGTCCGGGACGGCGTCCAGCGACACCGAGACGGGCTGCTGGGGGGCGATCTGCGCGGCGTCGACCTCCTGGAACGGTACGACGACCGCGTACTGGGTCAGGTTCTGCAGCACCAGGAACTGCGTCCCGCCCGGGCGCGACGGCGAGGCCCCGCCCGCGGCGGCGGCGGCCGCGCCCGCGGCCTGCGCAGCACCGGGGATCGCGGCGTCGGTGCCGGGGGCGACGGGGGTGGTGGAGCCGCTGGGCGCGACGAACTCACCGACCCCGCCGTTGAGGGCGGTGATCGTGCCGTCGGAGGGCGCCCGCAGCGTGGTGTTCGTGACGGCCTGCTGGGCCACGGCCACCTGGGCGCGCGCCGCGTCGACCGCGGCACGGGCGGCGGCGAGGTCGTTGGGCCGGGCCGCGCTCGCGGCGTCGAGGTTGTTCTGGGCGGTGACCTGGCCCTGGCGGGCGTTGGCGATCTGGAGGTCGCCGGCGGCGGCGTCCGCCTGCCGCTTGGCCGTGGCCTGCGCGGGGCTGGTCGCCGACGAGGCGCCCGCGCCGCCCGCCGCGCCCATCGCGCCGGTGGCCGCCGACCCGGCGAGCGACATCGCGCCGCCCATCACGCCGCCCGCTCCGGCGGTCGAGGTGCCGGTCATCCCGGCGCCGGAGCCGCCGGAGGCCCCCGCGGCCGCGATCGCGGCGTCGTCCGCGGCGAGGGTCGCGTCGACCTGGCGCCGGGTGGCCGAGACGATCGAGGCCGCGGCGTTCAGCGAGCGCTGCGCGCCCTGCACGGAGGTGCCGTCGGAGACCTTGTCGAGCTGGGCCTGCTGGCCCGCGAGCTGCGCGCGGGCCTGCTGGAGCTGCCGGCGCGCGGCGAAGTCGTCGATGGTGGCGAGCACCTGGCCCGCCGTGACCCGGTCACCGACCTTGACGTCGACGGCCGTGAGCTGCCCGCCGGTCGGGAACCCGAGGTTGGTCGACCCGACGGAGGACACCGAGCCGGTCGAGTCCACCCCGGTGCTCACCGACGCCCGCTCCACCCGCACGGTCTGCGGCGGTGGCGCCGCCTGCGACCCGCACGCTCCAGCACCCAGCGCAACCACTACGGCTGCTGCCGCAAGGGTCATGGTCCTGATGGAGCAGCGTGATCGAGGCGTGGCGAGGCGTGGCCGCATGCGGTCTCCGTCCGGGTCCGTGGCGAGACGACGACCCGGCGCAGGGGCTCCACCAGGGACGACGCGGTTCACGACGGGGGCCCCGACGGCGCCGACTCCCGGCTCCGACCCCACGACCGGGGAAGACTAACCCCAGTACGCAGCGTTGTTGGCAGGCACCGCCATCAATACCGAGAGTGAGAGTTACCCGTCGGGTTCGCTCGGTCGGCGCAGTCGGGACGGCGCAGGTGGCCTACGGGCACAGGACGACGAACGCGTCGCCACCGGCCTCCGACGCGAGCGCCAGCGCGGCGGCCGGGTCGTCGAGCCCGACCGTCCGCACGTCGACGTCGCGCAGGTCGAGCGCGCCGCCGGACACCGAGCGCCACACCCGCAGCGCCGTCGCGTGGGAGAACATCCACGACCCGCGGACGGTCAGCCGGCGGTGCATGAGGTCGCCGTAGGGCAGCGCGAGGTCCTGGCGGACGCCCCCGACGAGCACCATCGTCCCGCCGGGGCGGAGCGCGTCGTACCCGGCCAGCGTCGGCTCCGGAGACCCGACGGCGCCGAGCGCGTCGAGGACGACGTCGACCTCGCCGTGCGCCGTGATCGCCGCCGCCGTCCCCGCGCGGTCGCCCAGCGGCACCGTCGTGACCCGCGGGTCGAGCGCGGCGAGCCGGGCCAGGGCCGCCGCGTTCCGTCCGACCGCGAGCACCCGCGAGGCCCCGCGGGCCAGCGCGAGCCGCACCCCGGCGCCTCCCAGCTGGCCCGTCGCCCCGAGCACCGCCACCGCGTCGCCCGCCGCGATCCCGGACCGGTCGAGGGCCTCGGCGGCGATCGCGAACCACCCGAGCAGGGCGAGCCGTTCCGGGGCGACCGTCCCCGCGCCGGGCAGGCGCACCACCGCCTCCTTCGGCGCCACCACCCGCTCGGCGAACGTCCCGTCGCGCCAGCGGTCCTGCATCGCGGCGACGGTGGGGGTGCGCTCGCCCCGCCCGCCGATGCCGGTCCACCCCAGGAGGACCTCCTGCGGGTCCGCGACGTCGCCGGAGGACAGGAGACCGACGTGGACGACGACGTCCCCGGGCGCGATCCCGAGGACGTCGTCGGCGACGGCGAGCACCCGCCCGACCCCGCCGACGCCGAGCACGAGGGGGGTGGGCACGGCTCCGCGCGGGCCGGCGGCGACCACGTCGGTGTAGGCCGGGACGTGGACCGCGAGGACCTGCAGCAGCACGCCGCCGGCGCGGACCCCGGGCTCGTCGAGCTCACGCAGGCGGAGGTCGTCGCCGGGACGGTCGAGTGTCCATGCACGCATGGACCCCAGTCTCAGGGTGCTCAGCCTGGTATCCAGAGGGCGCTCATCCTGGTAGTGGTGGTACCCGTGACGATCGCCGAGCTCGGCACGTTCCTGCGCAGCCGCCGGGAACGCCTCTCCCCCACGGACGTGGGCCTCCCGCCCGGCGGGCGGCGCCGCACGCCCGGCCTGCGCCGCGAGGAGCTCGCGCTGATCTCGGGCGTGAGCACCAGCTGGTACACGTTCCTCGAGCAGGGGCGCGACGTGCGGCCCTCCGCCCAGGTCCTCGAGGCGCTGGCCCGGGCCCTGGCGCTGACCGGCGACGAACGGGACCACCTGATGCGCCTGGGCGGGCTCGCGCCGACGACGCCGGACCCCGGTCCGGAGACGATCGACGCCGGGCTCGTCGACCTCGTCGAGGCGCTCGACCCGCGGCCCGCCTACGTCACGGCCGCGAGCTTCGACGTCCTCGCGGTGAACGACGCCGCCCGGGAGCTCTTCGGCGGGATGACCGCCACGACGGGGTCACCGGCCAACGTCGCGTCCTGGGTCTTCACCGACCCCCGGGCGCGCGAGGTGCTGGTGGACCGCGAGGAGGTGGCCCGGGGTGTCCTCGCCCGGCTCCGGGCCGCCACCGCCCGCCATCCCGACGACGCGCGGGTCGCCGCCGTCGTCGAGACCCTGCGCCGGGAGTCGGCGGAGGCGGCCGCGTGGTGGTCGCGACAGGACGTCCGGGAGGACCGGTCGGGCACCAAGCGGGTCCGGCACCCACGGCTGGGCGAGATCACGCTCGCGCACACGGTGCTGCACCCGGCCGAGCGGCCCGACCTCACGCTCGTCGTCTACGGCCGGTGCGCTACAGCAGGCAGAGCATGACGGCCATCGCGAGGCTCATCCCCGCCTGACCGACGAGCTGGACCGGGCCGTGCGCGAACACCGACACCGCGCGCGGGACGGCCGGCGCGGGGGTCGCCACTGCGACGCCACCGGCCGCGGCACCGCCGGAGGTCCCGACGACGGGTGCGGCCGGCTGCGCCACGCGTGCCGCCCGGGCACGCCGGGCGACGACGACCACCGTCACGGCCGCGTGCGCCACCAGGTAGAGGGCGAGCATTGCCGCGACGACCAGCAGCCCGACCGGCGGGGCGCCGTGCGCGGCGTGCTCCGTCGAGGTGCCCGCAGCACCGGACATGTCCATCCCCGGCATCGCCGCGTCCGCCGCGGCCGGCACCGCGGCCGGGGCCATCGCCAGGTACATCACGAGCATCGCCGCGTCGACCGCCGCGAGGTGGGCGGGGTGTGCGGTGCAGCGGTCGACCCCGACGGCCGACCCGAGCGGCTCGGCGCGCCGGCGGGCCACGACGAGCGCCGCGAGCCAGGCCGCCGTCGCGACCCCGAAGACGCCGGCGCCGAGGACGGGGGGCACCAGCCCCGCCGTCACGGGCGTCACCATGAGCACCATCGCGACGCCCATGACGATGTGGTTGGCCTCCGCCGCGGCGATGCGACCGCCGCGTCGTGGCCCGTGCGCGGCGAGGGAGACCGCGCAGAGCACGGTCGTGAGGACGAAGACGGTCGCCACCGTCATGCCGAACCAGCCGTCGACCATGGGTCAGGCCTCCAGGAGCGTGGGGAGCGCGGGCCTGGCGACGACCGTACGAGGCGGGCTCCACGAACCGGCACGAGCTGAGGCGCAGCCCCCTTTCTCTCATGTTCGCGGAGCGGGCGATAGCCGGCGTGGGGAGTGCCTACGCTGGCCGGGGCCGGTGTCGCGCCCTCACCGCCCGGGCGGGGACACTGGTCCACGACAGGTCGTCGTAGGACGACGGTACCGAGCGGAGGACCGGCAGGCGATGGACGACGCCGTCATCACCGACGCGGCGCTGGCCGCACGCGACGGTGACCGCGCGGCCGCGGCGCGGTTCGTCGAGCTCACCCAGCAGCAGGTGTGGCGGCTGCTGGTGCACCTCGCCGACCGCGGGGTCGCGGCCGACCTCGCCCAGGAGACCTACGAGCGGGCGTTCGGCGCGCTGCGCCGCTACCGCGCCGAGTCCCCGGCGCGCACGTGGCTGCTCGCGATCGCGCGCCACGTCGCCGCCGACCACCTCCGGCGCCGCGCCCGCCGACCGGTCGCGCCCGCCGAGGTCGTCGACGACGACGAGCCGCTGGGGGCCGCCCGGCCCGGCGACGTCGCGGAGGGGATCGCGCTGCGCCTCGCCGTCGACGCCCTGCCCGCCGACCGGCGCGAGGCCTTCGTCCTGACCCAGCTGCTCGGCCTCGGCTACGCCGAGGCGGCGCGGGTCGCGGGCTGCCCGATCGGGACCATCCGCTCCCGGGTCGCGCGGGCCCGGGCGGACCTCGTCGAGGCGCTCTCGCACGGCACCGGGAGCCCCGCACCCCGGGCGGCGACCCGTGAACCCTGACCGGACCCGGTGGCGCGCCCGCACCGGCGGGAACCGGGGCGTGCCCGCGGACGACCTGCGGGGCATGGGGTCAACGGACTGCGCCGTCTGCCGCGAGGAGCTCTCGGCCGAGCTCGACGGCGAGGGCGACCCGGCCCGCCGGCCCGCCGTGCGCACCCACCTGCGGACGTGCCCGGCCTGCGCCGCGTGGCGCGAGCAGGCCGCCGTCGTCACCCGGCTGACCCGGACCGCGCCCGCGCAGGCGGGGCCTGACCTGGTCGCCCGCGTCCTGCCGGCCGCCCCGGGCCACCCACGACGCCAGGTGGGCGCACGGGTGGCGCTCGCGGCGGTCGGTGTCGTGCAGATCGCGCTGGGGGTCGCGGCGCTCGTCGGCCTCGTGGGCCACGGCGGCGGCCCGGCGATGGTCGCCGGCGCGGACATGGCCCACATGGGCCACGAGACCGCGGCGTGGAACCTCGCGCTCGGGGCGGCCTTCGTCGCCGGCGCCTCCTGGACCCGCCACCTCGCGGGCCTGCTCCCGGTGCTCGGGGTGTTCATCGTCGTGCTCGCCGTGCTGAGCGGACTCGACCTCGCCGCGGGCCGGGTGGAGCCCGACCGGGTCGCGCTGCACGCGGTCCTGCTCGTCGGGTTCGCGCTCTCGGTCGCCGTCGCGCGCCGGGCTCCCCGACGCGGCCCCGGTCCGGCCCCGCGGGCCGCGGGGACCCCGGAGCACGGCCTCGACGGCGCTCCCGACACCGCGGACGCGCCGACCCGGCTCGCCGCCGCCCCCCGCGACGACCTCGGTCCGGTCGCCCGCGGACGACCGCCCGGCCGGGACGTGGC
>NZ_JBVPVA010000246.1:0-5571 GCF_055612215.1 Actinomycetospora sp.
GGCTTCGACCCGGCCTCGCGGGGCGCCGCGCACTTCCTCGAGCACCTGCTGTTCAAGGGGACGCGGCGCCGCTCGGCCCGCCAGATCTCGGAGGAGATCGACGCGGTCGGGGGCGACCTCAACGCGTTCACCTCCAAGGAGCACACCTGCTTCTACGCGCACGTGCTCGACGCGGACATGCCGCTCGCGGTCGACGTCGTGTGCGACGTCGTCCTGGAGGGCCGGATGGCCGCCGAGGACGTCGAGGTCGAGCGGGACGTGGTGCTCTCCGAGATCGCCGGGCGCGACGACGACCCGGAGGACCTGCTCGCCGACGACTTCGACGGCGTCCTGCTCGGGGACCACCCGCTGGGCGGCCCGGTGGTCGGCTCCGAGGAGTCGGTGACCGCGATGAGCCGCGACGTCCTCGCGCGGTTCCACGACGCGCACTACGTCCCGTCGCGCTCGGTGCTCGCCGTCGCCGGGAACGTCACCCACGCCGCCGTGCTCGACGCCGTCCTGGCCGGGTTCGGCGACCGGCTGGTCAGCGGCGACACCGCATGGGTCCGGCCCGCCGAGGCGGCCCGGTCGCCGCTGCCGGCCGAGCGCCTCGCCCTGCGCGAGGAGGACTCCGAGCAGGCCCACCTCATGCTCGGGATCCCGTCGATGCGTCGGGGCGACCCCCGCTGGGCCGCCCAGCTCGTCCTCTCGACGGTGCTCGGCGGCGGATCCAGCTCCCGGCTCTTCCAGGAGGTCCGCGAGCTGCGGGGCCTGGCGTACTCGGTGTACTCGGCGACGACCGGCTACTCCGACCTCGGGGTGCTGTCGGTCTACGTCGGCTGCGCCCCGGAACGGCTCGGCACCGCGGCCGGTGTGCTGCGGACCCAGCTGGACGACCTCGCGCGCGGCGGGATCACCGAGGCCGAGCTCGCCCGCGCCCGCGGCCAGCTGCGCGGCGAGTACGTGCTGGGTCTCGAGGACACCTCCTCGCGGATGAGCTGGCTCGGGCGCCGCGAGCTCGACGGCAGGCAGGCGTCCCTGGACCTCGCGGACTCGCTCGCCGCCATCGAGGCGGTCAGCCGTGACGACGTCGCGACCCTGGCCGCCGACCTGTTCGCCACGCCGGTGACCGCGGCCGTGGTCGGGCCCTACGCTGACGTCGACGATCTCCCCGACGAGCTGCGTGAGGTCAACCGATGACGGCTGCGGACCCCCTCCCCGACGACGAGGTGCTGCGGGTCGGGGTGCTCGGGGCCCGCGGCCGGATGGGCGGTGAGGTCTGCCGTGCCGTCGAGGGCGCCGAGGACCTCGACCTCGTCGCAATGGTCGACGAGGGCGACTGGCTCTTCTCGCTTGCCGACGCCGACACCCAGGTCGCGGTGGACTTCACCCACCCCTCGACGGTCGCCGAGAACATCCGGTTCTGCATCGACCAGAACATCCACTGCGTCGTGGGGACCAGCGGGATCACCCCCGACATGCTGGAGACGATCCGGGGCTGGCTCGAGCCGAAGCCCGAGCTCGGCGTCATGGTCGTGCCCAACTTCGGCATCGGCGCGGTGCTCTCGATGCGCTTCGCGGCCCAGGCGGCCCGCTTCTTCGACTCCGTCGAGATCGTCGAGCTCCACCACCCGAACAAGGCCGACGCGCCCTCGGGCACGGCGACCCGGACCGCGCAGATGGTCGCCGAGGCCCGCACCGCGGCGGGGCTGGGTCCGAGCCCGGACGCCACGACGCACGACCCCGACCACGCCCGCGGCGCGGTCGTCGACGGGGTGCACGTGCACGCCGTGCGCATGACGGGGCTCGTCGCCCACCAGCAGGTGATGCTGGGGACGGCGGGGGAGACGCTCGTGATCCGGCACGACTCGCTCGACCGTGCCTCGTTCATGCCCGGCGTGCTGCTCGCGGTGCGCTCCATCGCCACGCGTCCCGGACTGACGGTGGGCCTGGAGTCCGTGCTCGACCTCGACTAGCGGCCCCGGCTCGGCCCCCGCCCCCATGGCAGCAACGGCACGTTGCTGGCGTCTGACGCCTGGATGGCGCGGTTCACCCGTGGGCTCAGAGCAGCGGCAGGCCGAGGTCGTCCGCGGTCGGCTCCGGGGCGAACTCGAGGTCCAGCGGGCCACCGAGGCGCACCTCGCGCAGCGGCCGCCCGCCCGCGTCCAGGGTGCGCACCGTGCCGTCCGGCTCCCAGCCCGCGCGGCGGTAGAACGCTCGGGAGGCGGTGTCCCGCTCGGGCACCCATGTGATCCCGCGCGCCGCCCCGGACGCGCGCAGGGCGGCCGCCGCCGCGACCAGCAGCCGCCCGCCGTGCCCGCGGCGTCCCCACCGGGGCGACACCAGCAGCGTCGCGACCAACCCGACCCGCCCGGCGTCGTCGGGGACCGCGCCGACCGCGTCCGCGACGTCCTCCTCGGCCGCCGGCCCGGCGAGACAGAACCCGACGACCTCGGGGCCCTCGACCGCCACCCACAGCCCGGGCCCGGCCGCCGTGCGCGCCCACGCGGCCGACACCGCCTGGTCGTCGAACCCCTCGGTGAGCCCGGCGGGCAGGAACCCGGCCCACGCGGTCGTCCACACCTCGCGCTGCACAGTGGTGATGGACGGGGCGTCGGCGGGGGTGGGGGGGCGGACGTCGGCGATCGCCATGGCGCGAGCGTGGCATGGCGGCTGTCGTCCCGGTCACGCGGACGGCCGCGGGCCCCGTCGACCGGGTAGATCTGCCTCCCCGCAGACCGAGGAGGAACCCGTGTCCGTCACCGACGAGCTGGTCGCCGCCAACGAGTCGTTCGCCGCGTCGTTCACCGGCGGCGGGCTGCCCGGGCCGCCGTCCCGCCACGTCGCCGTCGTCGCCTGCATGGACGCCCGGCTCGACGTCTACCGCGTGCTGGGCCTCGGCGACGGCGAGGCGCACGTCATCCGCAACGCGGGCGGCGTCGTCACCGACGACGTGCTGCGCTCCCTGACGATCAGCCAGCGCAAGCTCGGCACGACCGAGGTCGTGCTCCTCCACCACAGCAAGTGCGGGATGGCCACGTTCGACGACGACGAGTTCGTCGCCGAGCTCACCGCCGACAGCGGGCAGCCGCCGGAGTGGGCGCCGGGCGCGTTCACCGACACCGAGCAGGACGTGCGGGAGTCGCTCGCCCTCGTGCGCGACTGCCCCTTCCTGCCGCACACCGACGCCGTCCGGGGCTTCGTCTACGACGTCGACACCGGCGCGCTCGCCGAGGTGGCATGACGTTCGACGTCGTCGCGGAGATCGACGTCCCACACCGTCCGGACCTCGACCCGGTCCGCCGTCAGGTCGCCGAGCTCGCCCCGCTGACCGACCACGTGCTCGCGCCCGACAACCCGACGGCGCGCGCCGCGGTCTCGGGGATCGCGGTCACGGCGGTGGCGCGGCAGGCCGGCGCGCGGGTGACCGCGGTGCTCAACGCCCGCGACCGCAACCGCCTCGGCCTGCGGCGCGACCTGCTGGGCCTGCTCGCGCTGGGCGTCCGGGACGTCCTGCTCCTGCGCGGGGACCCGCCGGAGGACGCCGCCGAGGACGGCCCGCTGGGGGTGCGCGCGATGCTCGACGAGGCCCGCGCCCTCGCCGACGAGCACGAGGTGGCGCTGCGGGTGGGGGTGGTCGCGCCCCTCGGGCGCCCGCTCGCCCGGTGGAAGCGGGCCGCCGACACCATCTGGCTCCCGCCGTCGTTCTCGGTCCCCGACGTGACGCGGTGGTGCGAGGACGCCGACGTCGCGGTCCCGGTGCGGGCCGGGGTGATCGTCCCGACGGGCCCGCGGATGGCGCAGGGCGTGGCGTCCGCGATCCCGGACCTGGAGCTCCCCGAGGGCCTGCCCGAGGCGCTGGACGACGACCCCGACGCCGGGGTCGTCGCCGCCTGCGAGCACGTGCTGGCGCTGCGCGCGGCCGGTGTCGTCGACGGCGTGCACCTGGTCGCGGTCAGCCGCGCGGGCCGTACCGCGCGCCGCCTCGCCCCGCTGCTGCGGTAGGGCGGCTCAGGCCGCCGGGCGCGGCAGCGGCAGGGCGGCCGGCTCGTCGTCGGCGAGCCGCACCGCCGCCGACGCCGGGTGCTCGACGAGGGCGAGCACCCGTGAGGACATGAACCGCGCGGTGCGCACCGGGGTGCCGCCGCGGGTCACCTCGCTGACCTCGACGACGCCGCGTCCGTGCGCGACCTCCACCCGACGGCCCGCGCGCGTCGCGGTCACGTCCCAGCTGCGCGTGGCGCCACCGGCGTCCACGACGATCTCGACACGATCTCCGATCATGGTTCTCCTTCACCGTTTATCCTGGTCAACGCCGGTGCGGGCCCCTCGATTCCCCTCGGTGTCGGGGGTGGCTGGCACGATCGGCGCGTGGTGGCAGCGGAGCGGATGACGGCGGCGGCCGCGCGGCGGGCCGCCCTCGCGGCGCAGGGACTCGACGCGCTGGTGCGGCCGGGGGCGCCGGACCGCGGCGCGCTGCGGCGGCTCGTGCGCCGGCTTGGTCTACTTCAGCTGGACTCAGTCAACGTCGCGGTGCGGGCGCACTACGCCCCGCCCTTCGCGCGGCTCGGCGCGTACGACCGCGACGTCCTCGACGCCCTGGCCTGGCCGCAGTCGGCGGCCGACCGGAGGCGGCGGGCGTTCGTCGAGTTCTGGGCGCACGAGGCGAGCCTGGTCCCGGTGGAGGACTGGCCGCTGCTGCGCTGGCGGATGCGGGACAACACGGCGCGCAGCAGCCGCTGGCTCGGCAACGCGCTGGACCACCGTCCGGACATCCTCGACGCGGTGGTGGCGGCCGTCGGGGCGGGCGGCCCGCTCGAGGCGCGGGAGGTCGAGCAGGTGCTCGGCGACGGCGGGGAGCGGCGGGCCCGCGCGCACGGCGGGTGGTGGCACCGTTCCGACGTCAAGGTCGCGTGCGAGCACCTGTTCGCGACGGGGGTCCTGACGACGGGCACGCGGCGCGGGTTCCGGCGGGCCTACGCCCTGACCGAGGACGTGCTGCCGCCCGAGGTCCTGGCGCGCGACCCGGAGCGGGACGAGGCGATGCGCGAGCTCACCCGGCGCGCGGCGGCCGCCCAGGGGGTCGCGACCGAGCCGGACCTGCGCGACCACTACCGCCTCCCGCCCGCCGAGAGCCGGGTCGCGGTGGCCGAGCTCGTCGACGCGGGCGAGCTCGTCCCGGTCGAGGTGGCGGGCTGGGGCGCGCCGGCCTACCGGTGGGCCGGCGCTCGGGTGCCGCGGAAGGTCGCCGGCCGGGCGCTGCTCGCCCCGTTCGACCCGCTGGTGTGGTTCCGCCCGCGCACCGAGCGGATCTTCGGGTTCACCTACCGCATCGGCATCTACACCCCGGCCGAGCAGCGCACCCACGGCTACTACGTCTTCCCGTTCCTGCTCGACGGCCAGCTCGTCGGCCGGGTCGACGTCAAGACCGACCGGGCGGCGGGCGTGCTGCGGGTGCCCGGGGCCTTCGCCGAGCCCGAGAGCGTCGAGCGCGGGGCCGACGAGGCGCGGGTGGCGGAGGAGATGGCGGGCGCGCTGCAGGACATGGCGGCGTGGCTGGGGGTGGGCGACGTGGTCGTCGAGGGTGGGCCG
>NZ_JBVPVA010000394.1:0-3299 GCF_055612215.1 Actinomycetospora sp.
TGCGAGGACGGCACGGACAGCCACTCGAAGCACAAGTCGGGGACCTGCTCGGGGCACGGCGGCGTCCGCGAGTGGCTCTGAGTCGGTGATCCGCGTAGGCAGATGATCATGGCGAGGGCACCGTCGCTCCCCGGTGCCCACACCATGCTCATCTGCCTACGTGACCGGAGCCCCGGTGCCGTCGGGGAGACACCGCCGCGACCCCGCGAGAGCGAACGGCATCCTCGCTGCGTCTAGGGCGGATGCGAGGGTTCGTCGCATCCGCCCTACGCGTCCGACCGGGCCGCTCGCGCCGTCCGCACCCGGGCCACGACGTCGATCGCGCACACCACGGCCGCGGTCACCAGCACGACGCCGGCCGCCACCCACGCGCCGAGCACGCGGGTGAGCGGCACCGGGGAGACGAGCAAGCCGCCGGTCGAGGGCGTCGTGTCCACCCCGTGGGCCACGCACACCAGCCCGACCACGAGCAGCGCCACGGTGAGCACCGCGGTCACGATGACCCGGCGGGTCACGCGCCCTCCGCGGGGGCCCGGTCGGTGAGCAGCGTCGCGAGCGCGGCGTGCAGCCCGTCGGCGTCGCGGGCCCAGGCCGCGCGCCGCGTCCCGTCGTCGAGGGTCACGACGACGACGCCGAGGTGGCGCGGCACCGTCGGGTGGTCGCCGAAGGGCCGCAGGCCGTAGCGGCCGCTGCCGTCCGCGGCGCGCACCCCGACGATGCCCGCGGTCGGCACGGATTCCTCGCCCTGGACGAGCGCGTCGGGTGTGAGCCGGACCCGCAGGAACCGGCGCCGGGCCCGGACGATCAGCGCGATCGGCAGGAAGAGCACCAGGCCGACGACGAGCCAGGCGAGCGGGTTCGCGCCGCCGGGGGCCATCCGGTCGAGCAGCAGCCCCGCGAGCGCGAGGACCGGCCCGATCAGCACCGGCCACCAGGGCGCGCCGGGCTCCGCGAACAGCACCGGGGCCTCGTCGGGAACGCTCATCGCGCCGAGAAGAACGCGCGGGCGGCGGGCAGGTGCAGCAGCAGCGCCGCCGCGGCGAAGGCGACGAAGTAGACCCCGCCGACCCCGAGGAACGTCAACTGCACCAGCCCGGCGACGGCGAGCACGACCCCGATCGCGGTCAGCGCCGCCCGGGCCGGGCGGGAGCCGCCGGCCAGGGCCCGGGTCGCCACCAGCGTGCCCACGCCGACGAGGGCCAGCACGATCGCCGTGAGCACGAGCGACCCGACCCCGGTGGCCGGGTCGGCGATCCCGACCGCGGTGGCGATCGCGAACAGCACGGCCGTGACCAGGAGCAGGACCCCGAGCACCGCCCAGAGCACGACCGCGGCCGTCACCACCGCGGGACGGCCGGGCTCCTCCCGGGGCGGGGTCACCTCGCGCACCGGCCCGCTCACGCCCGCTCCCCCGTCACCCGGCCGGTCACCGGTCGAGCCGTCCGGCGAGCTCGGTGGCCCAGTAGGTGAGCACGATGTCCGCGCCCGCCCGCCGGATCCCGGTGACGGTCTCGAGGATCGTGCGCTCGCGGTCGATCCACCCGCGCTCGGCCGCGGCCGAGATCATCGCGTACTCCCCGGAGACCTGGTAGGCCGCGACCGGGACCTCGGAGATCTCGGCGACCGACCGCAGCACGTCCAGGTAGGCCATCGCGGGCTTCACCATGACCATGTCCGCGCCCTCGGCGAGGTCCAGCGCGGCCTCGCGCAGCGCCTCGCGGGCGTTGGCCGGATCCTGCTGGTAGGTGCGGCGGTCACCCGTGAGCTGGGAGTCCACCGCCTCGCGGAACGGGCCGTAGAACGCGCTCGCGTACTTCGCGGAGTAGGCGAGGATCGCGGTGTCGGCGTGCCCGGCGGCGTCGAGGGCCTCGCGGATCCGCCCGACCTGCCCGTCCATCATCCCGCTGGGGGCGACGACGTGGGCGCCCGCCTCGGCCTGCGCGACGGCCATCTCGGCGTAGATCTCGAGGGTCGCGTCGTTGTCGACCGACCCGTCGTCGGCGAGCACGCCGCAGTGGCCGTGGTCGGTGAACTCGTCGAGGCAGGTGTCGGCCATGACCGGGAGCGCGTCCCCGACCTCGGCCCGGACCTCGCGCAGCCCGACGTTGAGGATGCCCTCGGGGTCGACGGCGCCGGAGCCGGTCGCGTCGTGGTGCGACGGCACGCCGAACAGCATGATCCCGCCGAGCCCCGCCGCGGCGGCCTCCGCGGCCGCCTTGCGCAGGGTCTCGTGGGTGTGCTGCACGACGCCGGGCATCGACGAGATCGGCTTCGGCGCGTCCAGACCCTCGGCGAGGAACACCGGCAGCACGAGGTTCCGCGGCCGGACCTCGGTCTCGGCGGTCAACCGGCGTAGCGCGGGGATGGTGCGCAGCCGCCGGGGACGGTCGGTGGGGAACATGATCTTCCTCCAGAGGTGGCCTCCGGCCCCGTGAGCACTTCTCCGTCCTGTGACACGGACACGTGCTCACGAGCGCGGAGCGCACCTAGCGCTTGCGCGCCTTCGTCTTGCGGGGCGGGGGCAGCGCACCCTCGGCGCGCAGCTTGTTCGCGTGCGCGGCCAGGGCCTCGACCAGGGCCGGGACCTCGGCGACGTCGGGCTTGACGTCCACACGCAGGCCGAACTCGACCGCGGTCTCCGCGGTCTTCGGCCCGATGCACGCCACGATCGTGCGGGCGTGCGGCTTGCCGGCGATCCCCACGAGGTTGCGGACCGTGGAGGACGAGGTGAAGCACACCGCGTCGAACCCGCCGGTCTTGATCGCCTCGCGGGTCGGCGCGGGCGGCGGCGCGGCGCGCACCGTGCGGTACGCCGTCACGTCGTCGATCTCCCAGCCGCGCGACTGCAGGCCCTCGGCGAGGGTCTCGGTCGCGATGTCGGCGCGCGGGAGGAGCACCCGGTCGACCGGGTCGAGCACGTCGTCGTGCGGCGGGAAGACCTCGAGCAGGCCCTCGGAGGACTGCTCGGTCTGCTCGTCCGGCACCAGCTCGGGGTGCACGCCGAACGCGCGGACCGTCGACGCGGTCGCCTCGCCCACGCAGGCGATCTTCACGCCGGCGAACGCGCGGGCGTCGAGGCCGAACTCCTGGAACTTCTCCCACACCGCGCGCACCGCGTTCTGGGAGGTGAACACCACCCACTGGTAGCGCCCGTCGACCAGGCCCTTGACCGCGCGCTCCATCTGCGCGGGCGAGCGGGGCGGCTCGACGGCGATCGTCGGGACCTCCTCGGGCACCGCGCCGTGCACGCGCAGCCGGTCGCTCATCGCGCCCGCCTGGTCCTTGGTGCGGGGCACCAG
>NZ_JBVPVA010000508.1:0-6165 GCF_055612215.1 Actinomycetospora sp.
GTGGTCACCCACCGGCAGCGTCCCGCGACCGCGGGCGGGACGACGTTCCTCAACCTCGAGGACGAGACCGGGATGCTCAACGTGATCTGCTCGGAGGGGCTCTGGGCGCGCCACCGCGTGGTCGCGCGCACGAGCGCCGCCCTGGTGATCCGCGGGCGGGTGGAGCGGGCGCCCGACGCCCCCACGGTGGTCAACCTCGTGGCCGACCGGATGGAGCGTCTCGAGCTGGTGGTGCCGTCGCGCTCCCGGGACTTCCGGTGAGCGCCCACCGGCCCCGCCGGCGGCTCGGAGATCCGGCCTCCGGACACTGGTGGGGGTGTCTCAGGCCGGTTCCGACGGCCGGAGACACCCCTGCCAGGCGTCAGCTCTTGATCAGCGGCGGCCCCATCGGCAGGGAGCCGCCACCGGCGGCGGCGCTCATCGCGTCGAAGAACAGGTAGACGCCGATGAGCGTGAACGCGAACACCGCGATCCCGCCCCAGAAGAGCAGCGTGGTCGAGCCGGCGGCCGTGCCGAGCAGGACGAGCAGCAGCGCGATGGCCACCAGCACGAACAGCGCGGTGAACACCGACGGCAGCCGCAGCGAGGCCAGGGTCAGCACCACGACGCCGATCAGCCAGGTGAGCAGGAAGGTCTCCTGCGCCCCGGTGGCGGCCGCCGTGGCCGTGGCGTCACCGAACCAGTTGTGGCCCAGCCCGAGCACCAGCACCGAGAAGCTGAGCCAGAAGCCGGCGAAGATCCCGAAGATCGCCGCCACGGGCCCGGAGCCGGTCTTGATCGCCCAGATGCAGCCGATGAGCTGGCCGACCCCGGTGCACATGATCAGGATCGGGACCATGCCGATCGCGGCGTTGGAGGATCCCGTGAACCCGACGAGGTAGAGCCCGAGGGCGATCGAGCCGATCACGAACGTCGGGACGCCGACCAGGGCCGGATTGGCCGCCGCCGCGGCGGCCTCTGCTGCCGCCGTGTTGTCGGCCCGGGTCTCGGCGGCATGCGCCCCGGTGCTCTCGTCGACTGTGGTCATCGCCACTCCTTCGTGCCGGTTGCTACGGGCGCCTCCGTGCCGCACGCAGTCGTCCGTGTGCGCCCTCGGCCGCCCGCTGACCATCCGAGTGTGATCTCCCGCACGCCGTGGAGGGAACCGACCGGGAGTAGGGGGTGTCGCTCCCCGCCCCTCCGTGAACCGGTTCAGGCATGCTCCACCACCATGAGGCCCCTTGCCCGGCTCCCGGTCCTCCCTCGACGAACCGCCCGATCGGGCAGCGCCGTTCGGGTGAGCGGCCGTCTCGCCCGCGGCGTGCTCGCCGGTGTGGCCGGGACCGCGGCCATGGCGGCGACCGGTCGCGCGTACCGCGAGATCCACGCCTGGCGGCGCGGCATCTCCCCGGAGGACATCACCGAGATCCTCGACTACGACCAGTCCGACCACGTGGTGGTGGCCGCCTCGACGGTCCTGCAGCGCGTGACCGGATGGGCCCCCCGCAGCCCGGAGGCCCGGCACGTCCTCTTCTGGGTGGTCCACTGGGGGTACGGGTCGGTCGTCGGGGCCGCGCACGCGGAGCTGCGCCACCGGCTCGGGGGCGAGCCGGCGGCGGGGACGGCGTTCTTCGTCGGCTGCGAGGTCATGGCCCTGGGTCTGTTCCCGGTCGTCGGGGGCACGCCGGTGCCCTGGCGGTGGGGGGCCCGCCTGCTCACGGTCAGCGTCGTGCAGCACGCCGTCTACGCCGGCACCGTCGCCGCCACCGACGCGCTGCTCGACCGCCGTGAGCGCTGAGACGGCCGCCCGCCCGGAGCAGGGGGACGGGCGCGGGAACCCCGGAGCGATGCGCCCCACCCACGTGATCGTGTGCGGGCTCGGCGGCCTGGGCCTGCGGATCGTCGAACAGCTGCACCACCGCGGTGACCCGGTGGTGGTCGTCGACGACGACCGCGGGCACGGCCGCGGCGCCCACGTCCTGGAGACGTGGGGCGTCCCGCTCGTCGAGGCCGATCCGACGGTGCCGGGCAGCCTCGACACGGCCGGGCTCGACACCGCCCACGCGGTCGTCTGCGTCATGGCCGGTGACCAGGGCGAGCTGCGCAACCTGCACGTCGCGCTGCACGTGCGCGAGCAGCGTCCCGACGTCCGCGTCGTCACCTCGCTGGGCAACGCCGCGATCGGCCGCGCCGTCTCCGCCGACCCGGGCCCGGGAGCCGTCCTCGACGTCGCCGCGCTCGTGACCCCGGCCCTCGTGGAGGCCTGCCTGCTCAGCCCGGTGCACGCGCTCGACGTCGCCGGCACCCGGTTCGTCGCGGCGGGCACCACCGCGCACTCCCGGACCACGCTGCGCCACCTCTACGGCGACCTCGCCCCGCTCGCGGTCACGTCGGAGCCGGACGGGGTCACGCACCTGTGCCCGAGCCGGGACCACCGGGTCGGGGACGGCGACCGCGTCACGGTGCTCGGCACCGACGAGGAGCTCGCCGACGCCGGGGTGGAGGCGACGACCGCCGTCCCGCTGCCGCGCCGCGGCCCGACGACCCGGCGGGGGGCGGGCTACGACCCCGACGCCACCCACGGGCGCGCCGGCGTCCTCCAGCGGGCCGTCGCCGCGGTGGTCGCCCTCGGCCGCGAGTCCGACCGGGGACTGCGCTGGGCGATCGCCGCGCTCGTGGGCCTGCTGGTGCTCTCCACGACCGTCATCACGCTCGGGTACCACTACCCCGACGGGCGCGGGCTCGGGACGGTCGACGCGCTCTACTTCACCGTCGAGTCGGTCGCCACGGTCGGCTTCGGGGACTACAGCTTCGCCGACCAGGCGGTGTGGCTGCGGCTGTGGGCGGTGTTCCTCATGCTCGCCGGGGTCGTGACGACGGCGATCCCCATCGCCTACTTCACCGACATGCTCATCAGCCGGCGGCTCTCGGCCACCGCCGGGCGGCGGGCGGCGTCGGCGTCGGTGGGCCACGTCGTCATCGTCGGGCTCGGCGCGGTCGGGGTGTCGGTCGCCGAGGCGCTGCACGCCCGCGGCCGCGACGTGGTCGTCGTGGAGTCCGACCCGGCCAACCGCCACCTGCCGCGGGCCCGGGCGCTGCGCATCCCCGTCGTGTTCGGTGACGCGACGACCGCCGACGCGCTGCGGGACGCGCGGGTCGGGCGGGCGGCCGCGGTCGCGGTCACCACCAGCGACGACATGGCCAACATCGAGACCGGGCTGGCCGTCCGGGACCTGCTCGGCGAGCGGCGCCCGGACGTCCCGGTGGTGCTGCGGCTGTTCGACCGCGAGCTGGCCCGCACCGTGTCGCGGCGGTTCGGGTTCGGGTCGGTGCGCTCGATCGTCGAGCTCGCCGCGCCGTGGTTCGTCGGCGCGGCCCTCGGGCTCGACGTGCTCGGCACGTTCCCCGTGCACGGACACGCGTTCCTGCTCGGCCGGCTGCGGGTCGACGCCGGCAGCGCGCTCGACGGGCTCGCCATGCGCGACCTGTCCCTGCGCACCCGGGTCGTGGCGCTGCGCCGCGCCGCCGGGCACGACGGCCCGCACCCGGAGGCCGTGCCGCTCGAGCACCCGCCGCGGCGCGACACCCGGTTCGCCGCGGGCGACGAGGCGTTCCTCGTGGGCCCGGACGAGGAGCTGCTCGCGGTGCTGGCCCGCTCCCGCGCGGAGCCGACCGCGAGCACCCGGGACACGACCGGCCCCGGCGCGCGATGATGGGCGCCGTGACCGCGACGATCCTGGACGGCAAGGCCACCCTCGCGACCATCATCGCCGAGCTCTCCGAGCGGGTCGCGAAGCTCGCGGCGGCGGGCCGCACCCCGGGCCTGGGCACGGTGCTCGTGGGGGAAGACCCGGGCTCGCAGTCCTACGTCCGCGCGAAGCACCGCGACTGCGCCAAGGTGGGCATCACCTCGATCCGCCGCGACCTGCCCGCCGACGCCACCCAGGCCGACGTCGAGGCGGCGGTGGACGAGCTCAACGCCGACCCGGCCTGCACCGGCTACATCGTGCAGCTCCCGCTCCCCAAGGGGATCGACGCGAACGCCGTGCTCGAGCGCGTCGATCCGGACAAGGACGCCGACGGGCTGCACCCGACCAACCTCGGCCGCCTCGTGCTGGGCGAGCCGGCGCCGCTGCCCTGCACCCCGCGCGGCATCGTCGAGCTGCTGCGCCGCTACGACGTGCCCCTCGACGGCGCCAAGGTCACGGTCCTCGGACGCGGGATCACCGTGGGGCGCCCGCTCGGCCTGCTGCTCACCCGCCGCACCGAGAACGCCACCGTGACCCTGTGCCACACCGGGACGCGGGACCTGCCCGCCGAGGTGCGCGCCGCCGACGTCGTGGTGGCCGCGGCCGGCGTGCCCGGCATCGTCACCGCGGACATGGTGCGCCCGGGCGCCGCGGTGCTCGACGTCGGCGTCTCCCGCGGCCCGGACGGCATCCTCGGCGACGTCGCGGAGGACGTCCGCGAGGTCGCCGGCTTCGTCGCCCCGAACCCGGGCGGGGTGGGCCCGATGACCCGGGCGATGCTGCTCACGAACGTGGTGGAGCGGGCGGAGGCCCTGCTCGGCAGCGGGGCGTGATCCCGGTGACGGCCGCGGAGGGCCCGGGCGGGGCCACGGGAGCGTCCGTGCCGGCGACCCCGTCCGAGCCGGCGACCCCGTCCGAGCCGGCGAGCCCGCCCACCCGGGCGGAGGGCCCCGCGACGCGCTCGGGGACGTTCCCGGTCGCCGTGCTGCCCGAGCACGCCGGCGCCGGACGCCACGCCCGCCCGCCCCGGACGGCCGGGTACTACCTCCGCGCGCTCGGACGGCGGGTGCGGGCGCAGGCGGCGCTGAGCGCCGTGCTCCTGGTCGTCGCGATCGCGTTCGTGCGGATCGGGCTGCAGCACTGGCGCGAGGGCACCACCGAGCTCGGCGTCGCGCTCCTGCTCGCCGCGGCCCTGCGCGCCGCCCTGCCCGACCGGACCGCCGGGCTGCTCGCCGTCCGCCCCCGCCGCGTCGACGTCCTCACCTACACCGTCTTCGGGCTCGTCGTCGTCCTCGTGTCCCTGACGATCACCGGTGGACCGCTCGCGAGCCGCTGACAGGCACACCGGGCATGCCCCGGCGCTCCCACAGCTGCCTGACGTGCCCGTGATCATCGAAGGACGGCACCCACACCGGTGACCCGGGCGACTCGACGCAGCCCGTCACGGCCGGTGTCGCGTTGATAGCGTTCGGGAAACAGGAGCGCACGGGCGCGGCGACGGGCCCCCCGGCGAGCGCCCCACTCAACCGTGCGGCGCCGTGACCAGGCGCGAGAGGAGAGCCCGCAGCGTGGCGAAGATCAAGGTGGAGGGCACCGTCGTCGAGCTCGACGGCGACGAGATGACCCGGATCATCTGGCAGTTCATCAAGGACAAGCTGATCCACCCGTACCTCGACATCGACCTCGAGTACTACGACCTCGGGATCGAGAAGCGCGACGAGACCGACGACCAGGTCACGGTCGACGCCGCGAACGCGATCAAGAAGCACGGAGTCGGCGTCAAGTGCGCGACGATCACGCCGGACGAGGCGCGGGTCGAGGAGTTCGGCCTCAAGCGCATGTACCGCTCGCCCAACGGGACGATCCGCAACATCCTCGGCGGCGTCATCTTCCGCGAGCCGATCGTCTGTCAGAACATCCCGCGCTACGTCCCGCACTGGACGAAGCCGATCGTCGTCGGCCGTCACGCCCACGGCGACCAGTACCTGGCGCAGGACTTCAAGGTCCCCGGCCCGGGCACGGTCACCATCAGCTACACGCCCGACGGCGAGGGCGAGCCGATGGAGTTCCAGGTGGCGAAGTTCCCGGAGAACGGGGGCGTCGCGCTGGGCATGTACAACTTCAAGGACTCGATCGTCGACTTCGCCCGCGCCTCGCTGCGCTACGGCCTGGACCGCAACTTCCCGGTCTACCTCTCGACGAAGAACACGATCCTCAAGGCGTACGACGGCATGTTCCGCGACACCTTCGAGGAGATCTTCGAGTCGGAGTTCAAGGCTGACTTCGAGAAGGCCGGCCTGACCTACGAGCACCGCCTCATCGACGACATGGTCGCCGCGGCGCTCAAGTGGGAGGGCGGCTACGTCTGGGCCTGCAAGAACTACGACGGCGACGTCCAGTCCGACATCGTCGCGCAGGGCTTCGGGTCGCTGGGCCT
>NZ_JBVPVA010000515.1:0-1573 GCF_055612215.1 Actinomycetospora sp.
CGAGCGCGGCCCGGCCGTCGCCGCCGCGGGCGAACGGGGTGCGGCCGGAGCCCTTGAGGTGGAGGTCGTGCCGGGTGCCGTCGGGGGCGACGATCTCGCCGAGCAGCAGCGCGCGACCGTCACCCAGCCGCGGCTGGTACATCCCGAACTGGTGCCCGGAGTACGCCTGCGCGACGGTGCGGACGCCGTCGGGGACCTGCCCGACGAGCAGTCCGGAGGAGCGCAGGGCGTCCGGGTCGAGGCCGAGCTCGGCGGCGAGGTCCTCGTCGAGGACCACCACCTGCGGGTCCGGGGCGGGCGCGGCGCTCCAGGGCACGACGAGACCGGGAACGGCCTGCGCGTAGGTGTGCTCGAGCGTGGGGGTTCCGAGAGCCGTACTCACTTCCTCGACGCTACGCGGAGCACGCGGATCACGGGCTGGCCGTTCCCCTGCCCCGACCGTCCGGCGCGGGAGGACGACCGCTCGACGTGGCTCGGCTCACGGTTCCGGATCCGGTGACCCGCGGGTAGCCAATCGATACGGAGACGCTGACGGCCCCGTCCCGACGGCCCAGCCGGCTCCGACATCCGACGAACGATCGACGAAGATTGGAAGCCATTGGCCTCCCACGCTGCCATGATCGGCCAACTCCGCTCGCTGCTCCAGCTCACGCAGACCGAGGTGCAGATCGCCCGCATCCGCGTCGCCCAGGCCCGGACCGACGCGGTCCGCAAGGAGCTGCGGGAGAACGCGGACAACGCCGAGCGTCGCACGGCCGAGATCACCCGTGAGCTCCAGCGCCTCGGCGGTGTCGCCGACGTCGTCACGCCGCTGGTCGGCCGCCTGACCGCGGTCGTCAAGGGCACCTTCGAGCAGGCCGAGCCCGTCGAGGAGGCCCTCCTCGGCGACCTGGTCCTCGAGCACCAGCTCAACGACCGCGCCACCTACCTGCGCGCGCTGGCCGAGGCCGCGCACGACAAGTCGGTCAGCGCGCTCGCCGAGCGCCTCACGACCGCGCACCGCGCCACCGTCGAGTGGCTGACCACCGTGCTCGCCGAGGAGGCCCTCGGTGGGCCGCCCGCGCTGCGCGCGACGCCGACCCAGGCCGTCGCCGGCGGTGTCGCACGCGTCGTGAACTACCCGGTCCGCTTCGCGCGGGACCAGGTCAACCGCACCCTCGGGCGCTTCCAGGCCCGCGGCGAGCAGGTCCGCGCCGGGGTCACCCAGGCCGCCGGCAAGGCCGCGCAGTTCAGCGAGAACGCCCGCGACGTGCTGGTGACCGGCCGGGACGCCTCGCTCGAGCGGGCCGAGAAGGTCGCCCGCTCGCAGGGCGACACCGACGCCGCGACCGCGGTGCACGAGGCGCGTGAGCGGCTCGGCTCGCTGCGCGCCTCCGAGCTGCCGATCGCGGACTACGAGCAGCTCAGCGCCTCCGCCGCCGCCAACGCGGTGAAGCAGCTCGACAAGGTGGACGACCTGAACAAGGTCATCCACTACGAGGAGGCGAACCGGAACCGCCACAGCGTGGTCTCGGCGGCGCAGACCCGCCACGCCGCGCTCGCGCAGGAGATCGCCGGGATCCGCTGACGCGGA
>NZ_JBVPVA010000617.1:0-7557 GCF_055612215.1 Actinomycetospora sp.
CATCGGCGTGCCGTCGGGGAGGGCGATGGCGGGCACGGTCACGGATCCCGGGTTCCCGCGCACGGGCCGGCCGACCCCACCGGCCAGGCGCGCCTACGTCGTCAGCACCGCGAACACCCCCGCGGCGACGGCGAGGAACACAAGCGAGGCGACGGTGCCGAGCACGTCGGTGCGCGGTCCTCGGGACGGCGGCTCCGGTTCCAGCCAGAAGGCCAGGGCCCGCGTCACCACGGGCATGACGACCCAGGTGAGCAGGCTGACCGAGGCCACGTTGCCGATCAGCAGGCTCGCCCACAGCGGTCCCGTGGGCCACAGCGCCGAGATCACCAGGGTGAGCAGCACGACCGTCGGGTAGAGGCCGACCAGGACCGACAGCGCCGTCTTCCACGAGGCCGGTGCCGCGGCCGGCCCGGCGCCGCCGGGGAACCAGCTCCCGAACAACGTCGCGACCCGCCGGAGCCGGAAGTCACGGAACCGCTCGCCCTCGGCCAGCAGGTCCCGGCGCGCGGCCGACCCGAGCCAGGTCTCCAGGTCCTGCTCGCTGGCGAACCGGGACATGGCCACCCAGTCGTCCTGCACCCCCGGCACCGGGCGGAGGAGTTCACCGCCCCGGTGCCCGGGGGATCGTCGTTCGGCGTCGGAGAGCCGCCGCTGCCAGGCGAGGAACGCCGCCTCGTCCTCGGGAGGCACGCTGTGGGCCACCACGACGGTGACCAGCTCGGCGAGCTCGGCGGGGTGGGAGCCCATCGTCCACCGGCCCGTCAGTAGGCGTAGCGCTCGGGCGAGGCCAGGTACTCCTCGTAGAGCGCGGCGCCGAGGTCGGGACGGAGCTGCTCGATCTTGATCCGGCGCTCGGGGAGCGGGCGGGTGAAGTCCTCGTACTGGAACTGGTCGTCGAAGCCGACGCCGCGGGTCGCGTCGAGGTCGTTGGCGAAGTACACCGCGTCGACGCGGGCCCAGTAGATGGCGCCCATGCACATGGGGCACGGGATGCCGCTGGTGTAGACCTCGGTCCCCATGAACATCCGCGCCCGGGCCTCGACGACGTCGGGCGAGCCCTCCGGGCGCGGCACCAGCGCGAGGTGGCCGTCGGGACGCCGCTCCCTCGCGATGGTCGGGGCGTCCGGGTTGAGCACCGTCGCGGCCTTGCGGAGCATCTCGACCTCGGCGTGGGCGGTCACGTCGCCGGTGAGCAGCACCCGGTTCTGGCCGCGCGCGAGGACCTCGCCGTCGCGGACCAGGACCGCCCCGAACGGCCCGCCCCACCCGTTGCGCACCGTCTCCGCCGCCAACCGGCAGGCTTCGGCCATCAACTCGTCGTGGGTCATCGGTACCGGCCTCTCGTCGCGCCTCATCGTGGGACGACGGGAACGCTAGGCCGCCCGCGGTACTACCGATAGACCGAACGGAGTAACGGCTCGACCACGGAGTGAGGCCACCATCCCCAGACACGACGTCGACGCCGGCGGCCCCCCGGAGCTCCTCGCCGCCAAGCAGGAGCTGCGCGAGACCGTCTGGGAGACGCTGTGCGAGCACGGCCACGCCCGGTTCCCCGGCGCCCGCGGCCGCATCCCGAACGTCACCGGCGCGGAGGCCGCGGCGGAGCGGCTCCGGGGGACCGAGGTGTGGCGGCGGGCCCGGACGATCAAGTGCAACCCGGACTCGCCGCAGTGGCCGGTCCGCCAACGGGCGCTCGAGGACGGCAAGACGGTGTACATGGCCGTGCCGCGCCTCGCCGACGAGAACCCCTTCTTCCTCCTGGACCCCGACGACCTCGGCGGACGCTCACCCCGCCAGGCGTCGTCGATCAAGGGCGCGACCGCGGCCGGCCGCACCGTTGCCGTCGCCGACCTCGAGCCCGTGGACCTCGTCGTCACCGGTTGCGTCGCCGTCGGGGAGGACGGCTCCCGGCTGGGCAAGGGCGGAGGGTTCAGCGACCTGGAGTTCGCGCTGGCGTCCGAGGCCGGGCTGGTCGCCGAGGACACCCCGGTGGTCACGACGGTGCACGAGGACCAGGTGCGCCCGGCCGGGGAGATCCCGGTGGTCGACCACGACGTGCGCCTCGATCTCGTGGTGACCGCCGACCGCGTCATCACCTGCACCCGCGCCCCGCGCCACCCCGCGCGGATCGCGTGGGACGAACTCACCGAGGAGAAGATCGCCGCGATCCCGCTGCTGCGCCGGCTCCGCCCCGGCTGAGCGGGCCCCTGGCCCAGAGATCAGCCCTTGTCCCGTGGCCCGGGCGCGGGGCACGGTGGTGCGCGTCACCTGATCTCGAGGAGGAGACGATGGCGGACGCCCCGTCGATGGCGGAACTGCTGGGCCAGGACACCCCCACGAACTGGGGGAAGTGGGGTCCCGACGACCAGGTCGGCTGCCTGAACTACCTCGACGCGACCCAGGTCCTGCGGGGGGTGTCGAGCGTGAAGGCCGGGCAGGTGTTCACGCTCCAGTGCCCGATGGGCCTGCCCCACGGCGACCCGGTCTTCCCGGGCCGGGCGGGCATCGAGCGCGAGATGATCTGGGACCAGGACGCGTTCGCCCCGGGCGGGATCGGCCCGTCCTTCCCCGGCGGCCTGCGGGCCTCCGACGACAAGGCGACCATGTTCCTGCAGGGGTCCTCGCAGTACGACGCGCTGGGCCACGCCTGGTACGACGACCGCATCTGGAACGACGTCGACGCCGCGTCCACCAACGGCGGCGGGATGAGCTGGGCGTCGATCATGCCGATCGCGGAGCACGGCGTCGTCGGGCACGGGGTGCTGATCGACATGGCGCGCCACCGCGGCAAGGACTGGCTCGGCAAGGGCGAGACCTTCACCCACCGCGACCTCGAGGAGGCGGCGGCCGCGCAGGGCACCTCGATCGAGAACCGGGACGTGCTGCTGATCCGCACCGGGTGGCTCAAGTACTTCTACGCGGTGTCCAACGAGGAGTTCTACGAGGGCTTCATCGAGCCGGGCCTCACCTACTCCCGCGAGCTCGTGGAGTGGTTCCAGAGCAAGGAGATCCCCAACCTGGTCACCGACACGATCGCGAACGAGGTGACCTACGACCCGGAGTCCGGGGTCGCGCTGCCGCTGCACGCGGCGCTGCTGCGCAACCTCGGCCTCTCGATGGCCGAGATCATCTGGCTCGACGACCTCGCCGACGCCTGTGCCGCCGACAACCGGTGGGACTTCCTCTACACGGCCGCGCCGCTCAAGATCCACGAGGCGACCGGCGCTCCCGTCAACCCGGTGGTGATCCGATGACTGCCCAACAGACCTCGGTCTACGAGTCCAAGCCCTGGCTCGCCCGGTACCGCGACGACTACAACCACGGCGAGGTGACCGTCGAGTTCGCGAGCGCGCTCGACATGGTCCGTGCCGCGGTGGAGCGGGACCCCGACTGCGAGATCGTCAGGTACTTCGACGGCACGCTGACGATGCGCGAGCTCGACGAGCTCTCCGACGCGTTCGCCGTCGCGCTCACCGAACGGGGCTTCGCGAAGGGGGACCGGCTCGCCACCTACCTGCAGAACATCCCGCAGGTGCTGGTGGTCGTCGTCGGGACCTGGAAGGCCGGCGGCATCGTCGTCAGCGTCAACCCGATGTCGCGGCAGCGCGAGCTCACCACGATCCTCACCGACTGCGAGGCGACGGCGATCGTCGCGCAGGAGGACCTCTGGTCGATCGCGGGCGAGGTCGTCCCGAACACCAGCGTGCGGATCGCGTTCACGACCTCGCCGCTGGAGTTCCAGACCCGGCACGACGAGCGCCTCTTCGGCTCGATGGAGCGCATCGACTGCGAGGGCGCCGAGGACCTGACGACGGTGCTGTCGCAGTTCCGCGGGCGGAAGCCGGACCCGGTCGAGCTCTCCGGCGACGACGTCGCGTTCCTCGGCTACACCTCCGGGACCACCGGGCCGCCCAAGGGTGCGATGAACACCCACCGCAACATCGTGTTCAACGCCCAGACCTACCGGGACTGGATCCAGCTCGGGCGCGACGACTCGGTGTTCGGGGTGGCGCCGCTGTTCCACATCACCGGCGTCGTCGGGCACCTCGCGATCGCGCTGCTGCTGCCGTGCCCGCTGGTGCTGGCCTACCGGTTCGAGCCGGGCGTCGTCGTCGACGCGATCCGGGAGCACCGCCCGACGTTCTCCATCGGCTCGATCACGGTGTTCATCGCGATGATGAACGCGCCGAACGCCGACCGGGACGCGCTGTCGTCGATGGTGAAGGTCTACTCGGGCGGCGCCCCGATCCCGCCGTCGACGGTGAAGGCCTTCCAGGACCAGTTCGGCCACTACATCCACAACTTCTACGGCCTCACCGAGACCAACTCGCCCTCGCACGGCGTCCCGCTCGGGGCGACCGCGCCGGTCGACGAGGCCTCCGGGGCGCTGTCGGTCGGGGTGCCGGTGTTCGACACGATCGTCCGGATCGTGCGCGACGACGGGACCGAGGCCGACGTCGGGGAGGTCGGGGAGATCACCACCCGCGGCCCGCAGGTGGTGCCGGCCTACTGGGGCAAGCCCGAGGAGACCGAGAAGGCGCTGCGCGGGCCGGGCGGGATCGTCGAGCTCAAGACCGGCGACGTCGGGTACATGGACGACCAGGGCTGGTTCTACGTCGTCGACCGCAAGAAGGACCAGATCAACGCCGGGGGGTACAAGGTCTGGCCGCGTGAGGTCGAGGACGTCCTCTACGAGCACGCGGCGGTGCGCGAGGCGGCCGTCGTCGGGGTCCCGGACGAGTACCGCGGCGAGACGGTGAAGGCGTTCGTGTCGCTGCGGCCGGGGTCGGAGGCGACGCCGGAGGAGCTCATCGCGTTCTGCAAGGAGCGGATGTCGGCGTACAAGTACCCGCGCCAGATCGAGCTCCGCGACGAGCTGCCGAAGACGGTGACCGGGAAGCTGCTGCGTCGGGAGCTCCGCGGCACCTGACCGGCACCGGGCCGGTCCCGCCCGGGGACGTACGAACGGCCGGTTCGTCACCATCGACGGTGACGGACCGGCCGCTCGTACGCTCGGGGAGCTCGCGGCGCTCGGGCCGGACCGCTCAGGCGCCGGCGAGGACCTCGTCGAGCACGCCGGCCCGGGCGTCGGCGACCAGGTCGGCGAGCTGGCCGAGGCTCATCTGGATGCGCTGGCCGAAGTCGTCGGTGATCACGACGCGGCGCTCGTCGGGGGCCGCGGGGTCGAGGTAGAGCTCAGGGCAGCCGCAGCTGCACTGTCCGCAGAACGTGGCGACGTGCTGCAGTCCCGGGGTGGCGGGGTCCATGGCGTCCTCCTCGTGGGGGTGGGCGCCGAGGACCGTAGGCAGACCGGGTCAATGCGTGGACGGCCCCGAACGGGTGGTCACCGCGAGCGACGCAAGTTCATGGCGAGCCCGATCTCAGAGGCGCCGCGCAGCAGGAAGCCGAGCCCGGCGAGGATCGCGACCGTGCTGGCCGCCGCGGCGAAGTTGAAGAGCAGGATGAGGGCGGCGAGGAGCGCGAGGACGCCCATGACGATGTTCCAGATCCGGTGCTCGGAGGTGCGCGCCGCGACGAAGAGGTCGTTGATCCCGACGAACAGGAACCACAGCAGCAGGCCCACGACGAGGATCACGACCCCGGCGACGGGCCGGAAGATCACGAAGATGCCGGCGAGCGCCGTGATGACCCCGAAGATCACGACCCACCACCGGCCGGGAGCGCCGTGCTGCACGCGCAGCGCCGCGGTCGTCTCGATGATCCCCGACATCAGCAGGCCGATCCCGAGGAACAGGGCCAGCAGGAGCAGCGTCGCGCCCTGGAAGACGAGGGCGAACAAGCCGATGACGACGCCGAGGATGCCGTCGGCGAGGATCCAGCCCCACCGCTTGGCGACGTCGGGCGAACCGAGCGTGGAGGAGGTCATGACTCGGTGACTACACGACCGACGGCCCGCTGACCAGGGACGCCCGGCGAACGGTGGACGCACATCGGGTCCGGCAGGGTGAAGCCGTGGGGTGCGCAGCGCGGTGGGGCCGGGTCGGGGCGGGCGTGGCGCTCGTCGTGCTCGCCGTCGCAGGCTGCGCGGACACGCCGGTGGGTCCCGGACCCGGCACGACGACGGCCGCGCCGGCACCCGCCGTCGTGGGCGCGGTCGACACCGACTACGCGCGGACGATGCTGGGCCACCACGAGCAGGCGCTCGAGCTCGCCGCGCTGGTCCCGGGGCGGTCGTCGTCGCCCGACGTCGCCGACCTCGCCTTCCGCATCGACCGCGCGCAGATCGAGGAGGCCGGTCAGCTGCAGGGGTTCCTGCGGCTGCGCGGCGCCCCGGCCGACCCGGGTCCGATGACCGGTATGCCGGGAATGGCCGACGCGGCGACGCTCGCGCGCCTGCGCGCCCTGTCCGGGCCGGCATTCGACCGGCTCTGGCTGCAGACCATGACCGTCCACCACGAGGGGGCGCTGGTGATGGCCCGCGGACAGCTCGACCGGACCGGCGGCGAGGCGTCGACGTCGCCGCTCGCGGAGTTCTCCCGGACGCTGCTGGTGGGTCAGCAGGCCGAGATCGACCGGATGCGCGCGCTGCTCGCCCGCGGCTGAGGCCTCGCGGCGCGGGCACCCGGGTGGTCCGGACGACTCCGGACGAGGCGCCGGGAACCGGACGGGCCCGGCGAGCGACCCGACATGTGTGCGAGGGCTCGGCGTGGTGGTGCGGCGGAGCGCAGCCGTGGTCGTCGTGGTGCTGCTCGCCGCGCTGGGTGCGATCGGTGCGGCGGTGCCGGCGTCCGCGCACGCCATGCTGGAGCGGACCTCGCCGGGGGCCGACAGCGTGGTCGCCCGGGCCCCCGACCGCGTGGACGTCACCTTCAGCGAGGCCGTGACCCTGGTGCCCGGCGCGGTGCGGGTCTACGACGGCGGGCTGCGCGAGGTCGACGCGGGCGCGGCGACCCACCCGGACGGCGACCCGAACTCGGCCGTCGTCGCCCTGCCCGCCGGGCTCGCCGCGGGCACCTACACGGTCACCTGGCGCGTCGTGTCCGCCGACTCCCACCCGGTCTCGGGCGGCTTCCGGTTCTCGATCGGCCACCCCGGGCCCAGCGCGACGCCGCCGCCGGCGGGTGATCCCGGGGGAGGAGCGGCGGGGGCGCTGCTCGCCGTGGCCCGCTTCGTCGAGTACGCGGGGCTCGCCGTGCTCGGCGGCGCCGTGGTGCTCGTGGCGCTGCGCCGCGCCGGGGCCGACGTCCCGACGCTGCGGCGGGGACGCCGCGCAGTCGTCGCGGGCTGGTGGGCGCTGCTCGTCGGGAGCGTGCTCGCACTGGTGCTGCAGGGTCCCGACGCGACCGGGGTCGGGATCGGCTCGGCGCTCGACCCCGCGGTGCTGGCGACGACCCTGGGCTCGCCGACGGGGCTCTTCCTCGCCGCGCGCGTGGTGCTCGTGCTGCTCGCGGGCCTCGTCGGGCGCCGGCTCGTGGCCGCGACCGACGCGGTACCGGCGACGGGGGAGCGGGCGGTCGTCACGGTCGCGGCCGGCGTCGGCGCGGCGGCGACCTTCTCCGCCTCGGGCCACGCGGCCGTCGACCCGCCGGTGGTGCT
>NZ_JBVPVA010000622.1:0-2090 GCF_055612215.1 Actinomycetospora sp.
CGGTCGTTCCCCTCGTCGTCCCACTGCAGCAGGACCAGCAGCGGGATCCTGACCGCTCGGGCCTCCGCGACCATCGAGCGCGGCACGAAGCTCCCGGCGAACAGGACGGCGGCCGCGAGGCGCGGCTCGACCACCGCCATCCGGATGCCGATCGAGATGAACCCGCCCGCGAACCCCACCGGGCCGTCGATCCCGGGCAGGGCCAGGAGGGCGTCCAGGGCGGCCCGCCACTCCGGGACGGCCTGCTCGACGAGGGGGAGGACGAGCCGGTCGACGATCTCGTCGACCGGTTCACCGGCCGCCATCGCCCGGCGCAGGTCCGCGCGGGCCTCCTCGGCGGCGGCGGACGGCGTCCGGTCGCCGCCCCCGGGGAGCTCGACGGTGGCGGCGGCGAAGCCCGCCGCGGCGGCGCCCCGGGCGCGGCCCAGCAGCCGGGGATACATCCGGTCCAGCCCGCCGGGGTGGCCCAGCAGGATCAGCGGCGAGGGTGTGGACCCCGGCGTCCACAGGATGCCGGGGATCTCGTCCAGGGTGAACCGGCGCTCGAGGACGCCGTCGTCGTGGTGCTGTTCGGACGTGAATCGCATGGTCGTGCCCTTCGGGAGTGCCTGGAGGGGCGCTCCCGGACGACCTATCGCCCGGCCGTGACCCCGGAGGGGAGCACCCATGACGCAACGCTCACGGGGACCACCTCCTCGTTCTCTCGCACGGCGGCCGGAAACGTAGCGCGCGGTCGTCGTGGGCGGCCATCGGTTTTCGGCCGGTGTGCGGCGGGTCCGGATGAGGAACCCGCCGCCCATGACCGTGGAGCTGCGCCAGGAGCAGCGGACGATGCTCTGGACCCTCGCCATGCACGCCCACGACGCCGCGTCCGCGCACCCGATCCTGGGCGACGGATTCGCCGCCGACCTGCTCGACCGCGTCGACGAGCCCCCGGACCACGGCGTCAGCCTCGGCGGCAGCACCCCGCTGGTCTGCACCCGCGCGAAGCTCATCGACGACGCTGCGCGCGCCTTCCTCGCCGCGCACGACGAGGCCGTCGTCCTGCACCTCGGGTGCGGCCTCGACAGCCGCGTCCTGCGCCTCGACCCCGGGCCGGGGGTGCGGTGGTTCGACGTCGACCAGGAGCCGGTGATCGAGCTGCGCCGGCAGCTGTACGACGAGCGCGAGGGCGCCACGACGATCGCCGCGTCCGTCACCGACCCCACCTGGTGGTCGGAGGTCCCCGACGACCTCCCCCGGCTCGTCCTCGCCGAGGGCCTGCTCATGTACCTCGACCCAGAGGGCGTTCACACGGCCGTCACCAGCGCGCTGTCGCCGGGCGGGACCCTCGTCGCCGACACCGTCGCGCCGTGGGTCACCCGGGTCGCGGGCTGGCAGCCGGCCATGTGGGCCGCGGACACCGGCTTCGGCTCCTCGACCGCGGACCTCGTGGCAGCGCTCCCGCCGGGCGCCCGACGCGAGGAGACCTCCCTCGTCGACGCCACCGCCACCCGCACCGGCGGGGTCCTCTCGACCGCCGTCCGGCTCTTCGCACTGGTGCCCGGCGGGCGCGACGCGATGGTGCTGAGCACCTCCTCCACGGGCTCGTCGAGCGGCGGTTGACGGCGGTACCCGCGGGTAGCCTCGGGTCTACGACGTTCCGTAGGAGGAGGTGGTCGTCGTGGCCGATGTGTCCCGCCTTCCGGCCGCGCTGGTGGCGCACTGGGACTGGCAACGCCATGCCGCCTGCCGCGACATGGATCTCGAAATCTTCTTCCACCCCGACGGCGAGCGCGACCCGTCCCGCGCTCAGCGCGTGGCCCGCGCGAAGGCGATCTGCGCCGGCTGCCCCGTCATGGCCGCCTGCCGCAGCTGGGCCCACCAGGTCGAGGAGCCGTACGGCATCTGGGGCGGGGAAGGAGAAGACGAGCGTCGAGCGTTGTTACGCCGTAGACGCTCGGCACATCCGGTCCCGGCCGCCTGAGCACGATCCCTGACGACCTTCGGAGGTCACCGATGTCCGACGACACCACCACCCTCTCGCCCAGCCCGACCGCGCAGGTCCCGCAGCTCACCGGGATCCCGGCCAACGAGGCCCACGACCTGGC
>NZ_JBVPVA010000697.1:0-6499 GCF_055612215.1 Actinomycetospora sp.
CACCGAGTGGGACGAGCTCGACCGCTGGGACGACCGCCCGCTGCGCCAGTGGCTGCACCAGCACACCGACGACCAGGGCGTGATCGACCTCTTCGAGTTCATCACCGTCCTCGAGTGCATGACCGACGACTGGTGGGACCACTCGGCCAGCGACAACCTCTTCGTCCGCAAGATGCACTTCGGGGAACGGGGCACCGCGGCGTACTCGTGCTGGCCGGGCCAGGGCTGGGACGGGATGTGGACGGACCTCGCCGACGCGTTCACCGCCGCGGGTGGCGACCTGCGCCTCGGCACCCCGGTCGAGCGCATCGTCGTCGAGGACCGCCAGGTGAAGGGCGTCGCGATCGCCCGGCAGCCGCGGGTGCTGCCCAACGAGTTCTTCGAGGAGGACGTCCTCGAGGCCGACCACGTCATCTGCACCCTCCCGGTCTGGCACGTGCTCGACGTCGTCGACGAGGCCGACCTGCCCGACTGGTACGCCGCCCAGATCCGCTTCCTCGCCCAGGACCGGTTCCGCATCTCCTGGATCGGGCTCTACCTCGCGACCGAGGAGCCGGTCCACCAGTACGACCCGCGCGAGCTCTCCACGTGGCTGCGCACGCCGAACACGGAACTCTCCGGCTTCATGTTCAACCAGACCGCGATGGACCCGACGTGTTCGCCGGAGGGCACCCAGCTGCACGTCATGGGCGGGATCTTCCCCGGGGAGAAGGGCCGCGACCGGGCCTGGCTGCGCCGGCAGACCGAACTGTTCGAGGCCGACGTCGCGCAGATGTGGCCGGGATTCGCGGAGCCCGTGTGGAGGCGGCGCCACCTGGTGTTCGAGCCGTCGTTCGGGGTGATCCAGAAGCCGGGCCTCGTCGGGATGTACCGCCCGCACTGGCGGCCGCCCGGCGTCGAGGGGCTCTGGTTCGCGGGCGAGACCTTCCGCAGCCGCGGCATCGGGACCGACCGGGCCGCCCGCGCGGCCCTGACCGTCGTCGAGGAGTACCTCGGGCGCCGGCTGGCGACCTTCGGCGACGGGTGGCGGTACTGATGCCGCTCGGCGCCCCGAAGAAGATCGAACTCGGCGTCCCCGGCCAGATCATGCCGCCCGCCGACGCAGCGGTGCGGTTCGCGAAGCGCAGCGAGGACGAGGGGTTCGACGCCGTCTGGTGGCCCGACCACCTCATGGGCTGGCACCCCGACTCGATGTGGACCCCGGACCTGACCCCGCTCGCGGACCTGCAGCCCAATCCCCACGTCTACTTCGACCCCGCGGTCATGATGGGCGTGGTCGGCGCCGCGACCGAGCGCATCCGCGTCGGGGTCTGCGTCACCGACCTCATCCGTCGCCACCCCGCGATGGCCGCCCAGACCGCCCTCACCCTCGACCACGTGACGCGGGGCCGCGCGATCATCGGGCTGGGCAGCGGCGAGCAGCTCAACGCCACGCCCTACGGGATGCCGTTCGACAGCCCCGTCGCCCGCCTCGACGAGGGCCTCGACGTGATGCGCCTGCTCATGGACGCCGACGGCCCCGTCGACTTCGACGGGCGCTTCCACACCCTCGAGCGCGCCGTCCTGGGTCTCCGGCCCTTCGGCGAGCAGCCCCCGGAGATCTGGACCGCTGCGCACGGGCCCCGGATGCTGCGCCTCACCGGGCGCAAGGCCGACGGCTGGCTGCCGACCAAGCTCGACCCCGCCGGCTACGGCCGCGCGCTCGGGACCATCCGCGAGGCCGCCGAGCGCGCCGAGCGCGACCCGGACGCGATCACCCCGGGCATGCTCGGGTACGTCCTGATGGGTCCCGACGCCGAGACGGTGCAGCGGCTCACCGAGGCCCCGCTGGTGCGCGCGCTGTGCGTGCTGCTGCCCGCGCAGGTGTTCCACGACCTCGGCGTCGAGGGCCCGTTCCCGGATTCCGGCTCCTCGGGCTTCCACGACTTCATCCCGACGGCCGTCGACCGCGCCGAGTCGCTCCGGATCATCGACGCCATCCCGCCCGCCGTCGTCCGCCACTACGCGTTCGCCGGCACGCCGGACGAGGTGGCCGAGCAGGTCGAGGCCTACGTGGCGCAGGGCCTGCGCCACCTCGTCATGTGGAACATCACCGCCTTCGGCGACCCGTCCCTCGCGCGCTGGTCGTTCGGGGCGATGTCCGAGCTCCGCAAGCGGCTGACCGCGTGAGCACCCCGACGCCCGCCGTCGTCGAGCGCTACTTCGCGGCGGTCAACGCCGAGGACTGGACCGCCGTCGGGAACCTCTTCACCCCGGACGCCGAGCTGGCCGCCGTCGGCGCCCCGCCGCGCCACGGCCGCGAGGCGATCGCCGCGCACTTCCCGTGGACGCTCGCGGCGCTGCCGGTCCACCACGACGAGCCGACCCGCGTCGTCGTCGCCGGCACCGTCGTGCTCGTCGAGATCCGCTTCACCGGGCGGAACCGGGCCGGCGCCGAGGTGGCCTTCGACGCCGTCGACGTGTTCGACCTGACCGGCGACGGCACCACCATCGAACGGCTGACGAGCTGGTACGACACCGCGGCCGTGGGCCGGATGGTGCGTGCCTCGTGACGGTCCTGCGCGGCCTGGGCGTGACGCTGCCCGTCGACGAGGGCCTCTCCGCGGGCCGGTACCTCGACCTCGCCCGCCTCGCGGAGGACCGCGGCTTCAGCGACGTGCTCGTCGGCGAGGTCGCGGGTCCCGAGGTGTTCGCGATGCTCGGGATGATCGCCGCGTCCACCGACCGGATCCGGCTCGGCAGTGGCATCGTCGGGGTCTATCCGCGCACGGCGGTGCTCACCGGGATGGGCTTCGCGACGCTGGCCTCCCTCGCCCCCGGGCGGGTGGTCGCCGGAATCGGGGCGTCGAGCCCGATCGTGGTCGAGCAGTGGCACGGGCTGCGCTTCGACGCCCCGCGCGCCCGCACCGCGGAGTACGTCGCGGCGCTGCGCACGGTCCTGGCCGGGCGGCGCACCGACCTCGACGGCGAGCACGTGCGCTCGCACGGCTTCCGCGCTGCGATGGCCCCGGTCGACGTCCCGGTCATGCTCGCCGCGATGAACCCCCGCATGCTGCGCCTCGCGGGTGCGGTCGCCGACGTCGCGTTCCTGACCTGGACCCCGCCCGACGAGTACGGGCCGAAGATCGCGCTGGTGCGCGAGGGGGCCCGGGAGGCGGGCCGGGACCCGGACGAGGTCGGGATCGCCGCATCGTTCTGGGCTTATGCGGGCGACCGCACCGAGGAGGCGCGCGAGCGCATGCGCCGCTTCGTCCTGCAGTACGCGATGGTGCCCACGCACCGCCCCTCGTTCCGCGGGAGCCTCGGCGGGCTCGAGGCGGCGGCGCGGGCGTGGGAGGCCGGCGACCGTGCGGCGGCGCTGCGGGCCGTCGACGACCCCGCCGTCGACGCGATGTGCGCCCTCGGCACGGGCGAGGACGTCGCCGCCCGGGTCGACGCCCTGCGCCGCGCCGGGGTGGATCTCCCGGTCGCCCTCACGCCCGGTGCCGTCCCGGGCGACGCCGAGGGTCCGGCGAGCACGATCGAGCGGGTCGCCGCGGCGATCGGGGCGCGCACGTGACGGACCCCGTCGACGGCGTGGCCGACGCGACCGCCTCGATCCCCGACGACGCCGGGCTGCTGCGCGTGGATCACGTGGCGCTCGCGATGGCCGACCCCCGCGAGGGGGTGGCGCTGTTCGGCGACGCGCTCGGCGGCCGTGTCCTGTTCGGCGGCGACAACGACCGCCAGGGCATCCGGATCGTGCAGTTCGCGCTGCCCGGCGGGATGAAGATCGAACTGATCAGCCCGCTGCGCGAGGACGCGGCCGTCGCCCGGTTCCTGGCGCGCCGAGGACCGGGCGTCCACCACATCACGATGATCGTCGCCGACGTCGAGGTGGCGGTGGCCCGGTTGACCGCGTCGGGCTACGAGATCGTCGACGTCGACCTCGCGAACCCGGCCTGGCGCGAGGCCTTCGTCCGCCCCCGCTCCGGATGCGGCACCCTGCTCCAGCTCGCGGACTCCACCGAACGCTGGGACCTGCCCACGTCCTCGGGCACCACGCTCGAGGACGTGCTGGCCGGGCGGGTCGTGTTCACCGACGACGAGGTGCCCGTGGCCCGGGAGCGCTGAGCGCCCTCACCGGTCCAGCATCGCCTCCTCGTGGTCGATCTCGCGGAGCATCTCCACGAACACGTCGTCCTCGAGCCGGCCCTGGTCGCGGAACCACACGAAGGTCGCCCGCTCAGCGGCGAGCATCTCCCGGCGCAGCCGCGAGAACGTCACCGTGGGCGACTCGCCGACCTCCTCCAGCGGGCGCCCCAGGCGCTCCCAGGCACCGTTGGCCCGCTGCTCGGCCCAGGTGCGCAGCTGGACGGTGATGTGTTCCGGCGTGCCGTCCTCGGTCACCTCGTCGAGCCGGCGCACCGCGGCCTCCGCGGCGGCCTGCTTCGCGGCGGCCTCGTCGAGCGCGTCGCGCTGCGCACCGGTGTCGTACACCCGCAGCCGGCGGATCACCCACGGCAGGGTCAGGCCCTGGAGCAGCAGCGTCCCGACCGTCACCACGAAGGCCAGGAAGATGATCACGTCCCGGCCGACGACCTGGTCGGGCACGGCGAAGGCCGCGGCGAGCGTCACCACCCCCCGCATGCCCGACCACGAGATGACCGCCGACCCCCGCCACGACCAGTCCTGCTCGCGGTCCCGCACCCGCGGGACGAGCCGGACGAGGAACGTCACCGGGAACACCCAGACGATCCGGGCGAGGATCGTCGCCAGCAGCACGGCGAGGGCGGCGGCGAGCACGACGCCGAGCCCGGAGCGCAGCTCGTTGACGACGACCGCGAGCTGCAGCCCGATCAGCGCGAAGACGAACGCCTCGAGCACGGTGTCCAGCCCGGCCCACACGGCCTGGTCCTGTAGGCGCGACGCGAACCCGCTCTCGCTGGACTTGTGCCCGAGGTAGAGGCCCGCGATAACGACGGCGAGCACACCCGAGACGTGCAGGAAGTCCTCGGCGAGCACGTAGGTCGCGAAGGGGATGACGAGCCCGAGCGCACTCTCCATCACCGCGTCGGCGAGCCGGAGCCGGACCCGGTGCACCACCCAGCCGATCGCCGCACCCACGGCCACCCCGCCCGCGGCGGTGACGACGAACTCGCCCAGCCCGCTGAGCACGCTCGGCGTCGCCGACCCGACCCCGGCGGCCGCCAGCATGATCCGCAGCAGCGTCAGCGCCGTCGCGTCGTTGAGCAGGCTCTCGCCCTCGAGGATCGCCATGACCCGCCGCTGCAGCCCGAGCCGGCGCCCGATCGACGCGGCGGCCACGGCGTCGGGCGGAGCCACGATGGCGCCGAGGATCAACCCGCTGACCAGCGGGAGCCCGGGCAGCAACCACGAGGCCACGAAGCCCACGACGAGTGCGGTGAACAGCACGAGCCCCACGGCGAGCAGGCCGATCGGGCGGAGGTTCTCCCGGAGCCGACGCGGCGAGCTCTGCAGGCCCGCCGAGTAGAGCAGCGGTGCGAGGACCAGGGGGAGCACGAGGTCCGGGTCGAGGCGCACCTCGGGCAGCCCGGGGATGAACGAGACCCCGAGGAAGACGACCACGAGGGCCAGCGGCGGGGAGATGCCCAGCTTGCGCGAGGCCACCGTGAGCGCGAGGGCCCCCACGAGGACCGCGAGGAGGACCCCGAGCGACTCGTTCACCGGTCCTGCTCCGTGACGTGCCGTTCCACGCCGGAGAGCCTAGGCCTCTCCCGCCCCCGGGCGCCCCGGACGATCAGCCCGCCCGGGTCCGCGCGAGCCACGTCGGCGCGGCGGCGCGCTCCTCGATCTCCAGCGCCCTCGCGCGGTGGCGTCGCGACGCGTCGGGGTCCCCGAGCAGTCCGGCGAGCCGGCCGAGGCGGGACGCGACCGAGCCGACGCCGAGGCCGACCGCCCACACCGCGATCTGGTCGGGGTAGGGCGCGAGCACCCGCACGAGCTGCTCGGCACGGGCGCGGTCCCCGAGCCGAGCGGCCACGTCCGCGCAGAGCACCCAGGTCACCATCGTGCTCGCCTCGATCGGCAGGTCACCCAGATCGGGCGGAGCGAGCCCGTCGACGAGCGCGGCGGCCTCACGGGGGCGCCCGCTCTCGGCGCAGAGCACGGCGAGCGCGGCGTGGATCGAGGGCAGCTCCGGCGACCCGACCACCACCTGGCGCACGAGCTCCTCGGCGTCGGCGACCCGCCCCTGGTCGCGGCAGAGCTGGAAGAGCTGGATCGCGTGGTAGAGCCGGGCGTCGGGCTGCCCGGTGGCGCGCCCGGCGGCGGCGACGCGCTCGAGGAGCTCCTCGGCGTCCTGGCCGCGCGGGTGGGGGCCCAGGACTCCCAGGCGGTCTAGGGTGCTCCATGTGGTCCCCCCATCGTTCGAGCTCCCGATGTCGCCCGACGCGGGCGCGGCGTCGCCGGAGCGCGAGCGCGCCGATGCACGCCGCAACCGCGAGCGCATCCTTTGCGCCGCCGCGCGGCTGATCGA
>NZ_JBVPVA010000666.1:0-5534 GCF_055612215.1 Actinomycetospora sp.
GACAGGTATGCCGTCGGGCTCCCTGAACGGTTGGGGGACGGATCGTCGGCGGCGGAGGTGGCCGCGGTGGTCGGCCCGCAGCGCGGCGGTCACGGGGCTGTTCGCGGTGGCGATCCTCGCGGCGGCGCTCGGCGTCGGCCGGACGGTGATCGCCCCGGTCGGGCCGGGTGAGGCTGCCGGGACGGCGGGGACGTCGCGCGCGCTCGCGAGCGACACCGAGGACGCGACCCCGGACCCGGCTGCGCCGCGGAGCGACGCGGGGTCGGGCTACGGCTCCGGGTCGGCGGACGGCGGGTCGGGGTACGGCTCGGGGTACGGCCCGCCGCCGGGGGCCGGGTCCGGCGCCGGCGCGACGCCGGGCTCGAGCGCCCCCGGTGCCGACCTCGGGACGTCGGCCGCGCCCGCGCCCTCCGGCGGTACGGCCGCGGGGGGTGCCGGCGCGGCGCCGCCCAACCCCGGAGCACCCGACGACTCGCTCGCCCCACCGCTGACCCCGATCCCGCTGCCCGGAGCGCGCCCGCTCGGGAGTGCGCCGCCGGCCGCCGCGTCGAGCACTCCGTCGGGCTGGGACCCGCCGCTGGCGCCGATCGTGCCCGGGGCGCAGGCCCCGTCCCCGCGCGCCGCCGCACCGCTGGCGCCGATCGTGCCGCCGTCGCAAGGCGCGTCGGGTCCGCCGCCGGCCGCCGGGAGCCCCTCCGTCGCGGCCCCGCCACGGGTCCAGGACCTCCCCGGCCAAGTGCTCGGCGGCGTCCTGCCGCCGCGCGCCGGCGGCGCGGACGCCCCGACCGGCGCCGCTCCGCGGGCCGAGGGCCCCGCGGCCAAGGCACCCAAGAAGGTGGATCCTCCGCAGGAGCCGGCCGAGAAGCCCGAGAAGGATGCGCCGAAGAAGGCCGACCCCCCGGCGGCGCCGAAGATCGAGCTGCCAAAGGTCGGGGAGGCCGAAGCGCCGAAGAAGGGCGGCGGCGCCGCGAAGAAGGACGACGGCGCCGCGAAGAAGGACGGCGGCGCGACGAAGGACGGCGGCGCGACGCAGACCCCCGCGGTCGCGGTGCCCGCGGTCGCTCCCGAGGGCTGGCCCATCCCGATGCTCGGCCCCAGCAGCTCCGACCCGCCGTCCGCCTCGGCGGCGCCCGACACCGCGGACCTGCCCGGCGAGGCGACCGCCACCGGCACCGGGTCGACCCTGGCGCCCGGGACCGGCGGCAAGGGTTCGCCGCTCGCGCCGACGACCGGCTCGGGCGCGTCGAAGGGATCGGACGCGCAGCCCGAGGGCTGGCCGATCCCGACGCTCGGGCCGGCGTCCACCGACGCGCCCCCCGGCTCGTCCGACGGGATCACGACGACCACCGGCGCCGCACCGACGCGGGCGTCCGCACCGCGCGTTGCGACGTCACCCGACGGCAGCTCCTCGACGGAGACCGACCCGTCGACGGGCGTCGTGACCACCCGGGCCCGGGCCGTCGACCCGTCGACCGGATCGGTGACCACCCGCTCGACCCGGACCGACCCGACGGACCGCTCGCGGACGACGCAGACCACGACGCGTTCGGCCGATGCCTCCGCCGTGGAGGTCACGACCACGCGGGAGTCGACCGACGACACCGACGCGGCGGATCGGAAGGACCCGGGGGCGACGGCGACGGACGGCCCGAAGGCCCAGTCCTCGAAGTCGGCCGACAGCACGTCGGCGAGCTCGAAGCCGGCCGACGGCTCGAAGTCGGCGGACAGCTCGAAGTCGGCGGACAGCCCGCAGACCCGGTCCTCGAAGTCGGCCGACTCGAAGGCGTCGTCCTCGAAGTCGTCCGGGTCATCGGCGTCATCGGGGTCGTCGAAGTCCTCCTCCTCGACGGGGTCGAAGAAGTCGACGTCCTCGGTGAAGTCGAGCACGTCGAAGGGCTCGGACGGGTCCACCGTCCGCGAGACGACGACGTCCGACGGCGACGGCAACCACGTCACGCGCAAGAGCGTCACGAGCAAGAACGGCGACTCGCAGACCACCTACGTGTCGCAGTCCTCGAACGGCAAGGTCGAGTCCTCCTCGGACACCTCCAGCCAGTCGTTCGCCGGGACGTCGGGCACGGAGGGATGGTGGTCACGGCTCTGGACGTGGTGAGCCACCCGGGCCCGGGTATCCGACCGGATGGCCGCTCCGGTACGCACCACGGCGGGCCGCGAGGTCCGCACCCACCGCGCGTGGGTCCCGCGGCACGTCCGCGTCACCCGCGCCGCCCAGGAGCACCCGCACGCCGCCGAGATCGTGCGGCGCTGCGAGGCGCTCGGCACCACGGACATCGAGCTGCTGACCGGCGACCGGATCACCGGGGTCCGGGGTGAGACCGAGCGCGAGACCTACGCCCGGGCGAAGGCGACGCTCGCGGTCGTCGTGAGCCCCGACTCCGCCCGCAAGCTCGACCCGATCCCGCCGAGCGCCGACTGGCGCGTCGACCTCGCCCGCGGCTGCCCGGCGCACTGCCAGTACTGCTACCTGGCCGGGTCGCTCACCGGCCCGCCGATCACCCGCGTCTACGCCGACCTCGACCGCATCCTCGACAACCTCGACGGCTACGTCGGGCGCGGCAACATCACCTCGACCAACGCCGAGCGGGCCCACGAGGGCACCACCTTCGAGGCGTCCTGCTACACCGACCCGCTCGGGATCGAACCGGCGACGGGCAGCCTCGCCGCCGCGATCGCCCACGTCGGGACCCACGACTTCACCGGCCCGGTGCAGCTGCGCGCCACGACGAAGTTCGCCGACGTCGCGCCGCTGCTCGACCTGCCCCACCACGGCCGGACGCGGCTGCGCTTCTCGCTCAGCCCGTGGTCGCGGTTCGAGGGCGGCACCGACCCGGTCGCCTCCCGGGTCGCCGCACTCGGGACGCTCGCGCACGCCGGGTGGCCGGTCGGGGTGACGCTCGCGCCGATCATCCCCGAGCCGGGCTGGGAGCAGGCCTACGCGGACCTGCTCGGCGACGTCGCGGACGCGGTCCGCGGGTCGGGCACCGACCTCACGGTCGAGTGCATCACCCACCGCTTCACGCCGGGCAGCAAGGAGGTGCTCGAGGGCTGGTACCCCGCGACGCGTCTCGAGATGGATCCCGAGCAGCGGCGCACGAAGCGGGGCCGCTACGGCTCGGTGAAGCACGTGTACCCCGACGACGTCATGGCCGCGCTCCGCACGCACGTGACCGGACTCGTCGAGGATCTGCTCCCGGACGCGCGACTGCTCTACTGGACCTGACGGACGGGTACAGACGGCCCATGCCACTGCCGCCACCCGGGCCTGACGCCCACGTCCTCGTCACCGGAGCGTCCTCCGGGATCGGCGCCGCCATCGCCCGGGCGCTGGCCGCGCGCGGCTACCCGACGATGCTCGTCGCGCGCCGGGAGGAGGCCCTCACCGAGCTCGCCGCCGAGCTGCGCGACCGCTCCGGGCTGACCTCCGAGGTCCACGCCGCCGACCTCGGCGCCGACGAGGGCCGGGACACCGTGCGCCGGATCGTGCTCGACGACGAGCGCGTGGTCGGCGTGGTCAACGCCGCCGGCCTGGGGGTCACCGGCCGCGTCGCCGACCTCGCCGACGAGGACGGGCGGGCGGCCCTCGACGGCCTGGTGCGGCTCAACGTGCTGGCGCTGCACGACCTGACCATCGCCGCCGTCGGGGCCCTGGTGCACCGCGCCGAGGCGACGCGGCGGACCGGGGCGATCCTCAACGTCTCCTCGATCACCGCGTTCCAACCGCTGCCCGGCGTCGCGAGCTACGCGGCGAGCAAGGCGTTCGTCCAGTCGTTCTCCGAGGCCGTGAACGCCGAGCTCTCCGGGACCGGCGTCACGCTGACCACCCTCAGTCCGGGCCTGACCCGCACCGGGTTCGCCGACGCGGCGGGCACCGACGCCTTCGAGCAGGCCCCGGACGTCTTCGTCGGGGAGGCCACCGATGTCGCCGAGGCGGGCGTGGCCGCGATGGCGGCCGGGCAGCGCACCGTGGTACCCGGCCTGGTGAACCAGCTGAGCGCCGCCGGCGGCCGCCTCGCCCCGCGCAGCCTGCTCCTCCCGGCGGTCAACACGGCCATGGACTGGTTCACCTGAGCCGACTGCGATGATCGCGAGCGTGGCCGTCACCGGAGAGGACCTGCACGCCCGCGGCGAGGAGTTCGCCGAGTTCTGGCGCGAGTACCACCTGGCCACGCTGACGACGCTGCGTCGCGACGGCAGCCCGCACGTCGTCGCGGTCGGGGTGACGCTCGACCTCGACACGGCCACCGCCCGCGTCATCACCCGTCGCGGCAGCCAGAAGGTCGCGAACGTCCGCCGCGCCGCGGACGCGCCGGAGGGCGGCGCGCGGGTGGCGGTCAGCCAGGTCGACCGGGGGCGGTGGTCAACCCTGGAGGGGATCGCGGTGGTGCGCGAGGACCCGGACTCGGTCGCGGACGCCGAGGCCCGCTACGCGGCGCGGTACCGCACGCCGAAGCCCAACCCGGAGCGGGTGGTCATCGAGATCGCGGTGACGCGGGTCCTCGGCAGTCGGTGAGTCACGACGTCGGCGCGGTGAGGTCGTAGACCGTCGTCCCGCCGACCGTCGTCGCCGGGAAGTGCGCCGTCACCCACGCGGTGATCTGCACGGTGTCGGCGCTGCCGCCGGTGTCGGGGACCGAGGAGAGCCCCTCGCCGAGGAAGTAGTGCACCTGACCGGAGGCGACGATCGCCTCGAATTGCGCGAGCGTCGGTGACGGGTCGGTCCCGTTGAACCCGCCGAGGGGCATGACAGGGGCGCCGCTCGCGAGCTGGTAGCCCGCGGCCGGCATCGACCCGGCGGTCGCGGCGACCCAGGTGTGGCCCGCGGCGCCCGCCCGCAGGAAGGCGGTGAGCGCGGGCGAGGGGTCCGAGGCCTGCAGCAGCGTCATGGCCCCACCGGGTCCGCCGCGCCCCACGCCTCGACCTGCCGCGACTCCGGGGGCGGTGCCGCCCGGACGACCGGAGCCGCCCGGAGCGCTGAACCCGCCCGGTCCACCGAACCCGCCGTGACCACGACCGCCGGGTCCACCGAAGCCGGACGACGGGCCCGCCGTCGGGATGATCTCGGTGTGGGCCGTGCCCGCGGTCTGCACCGCGTACGCCACCGGCCCGCCGAGCGCGGCGACCAGCGCGGTCGCGAGCACCCCCGTCGTCACCACCCGGCGCAGCCCCCGCACGGACCCGGCGAGCACGAGACCGACCGCCGCGACGAGACCCGCCACCAGCACCACGACCCGCAGCCACGGCAGGAACTCGGGCGTCTCGCGCAGCAGCCACCACGACCAGAGCGCCGTCGCCGCGACGGCCGCGGCGAGCACCCAGCGCACCCACCCGGTCCGGCGCGCCCGCCACAGCTCGACCGCCCCGACGGCGGCGAGCGCGGCGATCCACGGCGCGAGCGCGACCGCGTAGTAGGGGTGGATGATCCCCGCCGCGAGGCTGAACACCCCGGCGGTGACCAGCAGCGACCCACCCCACAGCAGCACTCCGGCCCGGCGCCGGTCGGTGCGCACGCCGCG